>SKIC01000326.1 GCA_007116685.1 Balneolales bacterium | reverse complement strand
GAGCAAAAAACTAGTTCTAATTACAGGAAGCAGTTCCGGTATTGGAAAACATCTGGCTGAGGTTTTTCTCTCAGAAAATTACAGGGTAATTGGATTAGCACGACGCAATGTGATTATTGATAATCCAAATTATATTCATTATCAATGTGACCTGAAGGAAAATTCACAAATTCTAAAAGCTGTTAACACGATTCTTGAAGAATTTGGCAGTCCCGAAATTCTTATGCATAATGCGGGTGTAGCTCATTTTGCACCTCATGAAGAACACAGTCAGGTTGATATTTCATCTATGGTAAGGGTAAACCTGGAAGCTCCTCTCTTACTAACAAATGCCTTTCTAAGAGAGATGAAGAAGAACCAGGGACATATCATCTTTATATCTTCCGTTACAGCTGTGCATAATAGTCCATGGGGTGGCGTGTACGCGGCAACCAAAGCTGCTCAGTTGAAATTTGCCCAACAACTTTTCGACGAATGCCGAAAAAGCGGACTCAAAGTCACTACCATCTTACCTGATATGACTGCAACTCCATTCTATGATGAAAAACGATTTGAGCCGGACACATCGCAGTCTGAAAATTATTTGAATGTAGATGATATCTCCAAGTGTGTATTAGACATTCTTAAAAGTAGAGATGGGATGGTGATTCAAGAAGTGGTTCTTCGTCCGCAGAAGCTCAAAATTTCGAAAAAGTAATTGGCAACTTTGATAGATTAGTTGACATCTAAAATAAAGCCACTGCCCTTTATAGTTTTAATAATTTTTCTATCTGTTAATGTGCTGATTTTTTTTCGGATATGACTCAGATACACATTCACAAAATTAGTTTCGTGATCTTTATGTGTATCAAATACATTTTCCAGAATCTCAACTTTACTTATTAGTTTTTCAGGGTTCGATAGAAAATGAACCATTAGATTAAATTCATGATTAGTGAGCTTCACTTCATTGTCACAAACAAAAAAAGTTCTATCAATTAAGTTTGCTGTAAGAAATTCGTATTTCAAGACAGTATCCTTGCTCAGTTTTCTGGAATTCCGTCGAGAAAGTGCATTGATACGAGCAATCAGTTCTTCGTTATCAAAAGGTTTGGTAACATAATCATCGGCGCCTATATCCAATCCGGATACTTTGGTTTCAACTTCTTTGTAAGCAGATAAAATCAGTATCGGAGTATCATTGCCACTGCTTCTAATCACCTCACAAACTTTTAGTCCATCCTTGTCAGGCAGGCCAATATCAAGGATAATACAATCAAACTGCTGTAGTTGAATGATTTTTTCAGCTTCATTAGCATTACTAGTCAAAGTTGTATTGAATCCCTGTTTAGTAAACAAGTTTTCTAACAAAGACTGTAATATGAGATCATCTTCAACTACGAGAATATTCATTGGTAATCATTTTTGAGCTGAAATCTGATAACCTTGTTTTTGCAGCCATTCACTCATTTTTACGAAATAAGTATCTGAAATTTTATGACCTCCGGGTACTTCAATATATTCTGCATCAACTCCTTCATCAACAAGAGTCTGGATGGATTCCATCTGAGCATCTGGTGAAACCTGATCATCGTCTGCGCCATGCAAAGCTAGTATATGCTGAGAGCCAAGGTTTTCCATTCTACTTTCGAAAACTTCGGTTTTAATACGAGCTCCAATTACAATCAGCTCATTGGTGTGCTTCCAACGGCTCAAACCAAAATAACCGGCAAGATATCCACCCATCGAATAGCCGATAATACAGATTCTATTTATCTCAATCAGAGAAATGATGTTGTCGATTACTTCTTGAACAAATTGAGCCGAGTACTCGAGATTTTTGACAAAACTGCCTTGACCTCCATCATACAAATACCAAGCATAACCCCAATCCCGATCTTTTTTCTTTGTTGTTTGTGCAGGATATGGTCCCTGAATAAATAGGTGGTATCCAGGATGTTTTTTTATAAATGATAAAAAACGATTTTGAAAGTACTCTGAGTTCTGATTAAAACCATGCAAATACACAAAAAGAGGCTTTTTTGCTTTAGGTCCGGTCTCAATCAATCTATAGGGCACTTCAATTTTAAAAGAAGATTTTCCGCTTACTAATACGTCCATATATAATTTCTAAATTTGAGTGCGTAAATATACATCCTGTCTAGTCTGCAAAAAAGTATTTATCTGTAAAAAACGACTATCTAAACACAGAATTGCTTTTCCTGTCAGGTTTACCGTACATTCTACAATTCTCAAAATCTAATCTAATCCGAAAAAATATGTCTGAACTGCGTAACGACTGGACTAAAGAAGAAATTTCTGAAATTTATAATCGTCCACTGCTTGAACTGATGTATCAAGCAGCAACTGTTCACAGAGCTCATCACAACACTGGTGAAGTTCAAGTTTGTACTCTTTTATCTATCAAAACCGGGGGCTGTCCGGAAGATTGTGCGTATTGTCCCCAATCAGCACGTTATCAAACCGGTTTGGAAGCAGAGAAATTAATGGAACCTAGTACTGTAATTTCAGCTGCTGCTAAAGCCAGAGCTGCTGGTAGTACACGATTTTGTATGGGTGCTGCCTGGAGAGATGCCAGAAAGAACAAAGATTTTGAAAACGTTCTCACTATGGTTCGAGGAATAACCGCTATGGGAATGGAAGTTTGCTGTACGCTTGGTATGCTGACTGATGAGCAAGCTGCTCAATTAAAAGAAGCTGGTCTATATGCCTATAATCACAACCTTGACACCAGCGAAGATTATTACAAAGACATTATTACAACCCGTTCCTACGAAGATAGATTGCAAACATTAGAGACGGTTAGAAATCACGATATCTCTGTTTGCTGCGGTGGGATTATTGGAATGGGTGAAACCCACGAAGACAGAATCAGCTTGCTACATACTCTATCTACCCTACCTGAGCATCCTGAATCCGTACCGGTGAACGCTCTCATTCCTGTTCAGGGAACACCCATGGAAAACATGAAAAGAGTTTCTGTGTGGGATATGGTAAGAATGATTGCAACTGCTAGATTAACCATGCCAAAGGCTATGGTTCGGTTATCTGCAGGTCGTGTGCACATGAGTAAAGAAGAACAAGCACTATGCTTCATGGCCGGAGCAAACTCTATCTTTACCGGTGAGAAGCTCCTAACTACAGACAACAATGATCTGGGCGAAGATATGGAGATGTTTGAATTACTCGGTTTAAAACCAAGAGAATCATTCAAAGATGCTAAAGAAAAGCATCTGCCTGTCACTACGTAATTATTAGTGACTACAAGAGACTCGAAAGACCTGGATTAGATCAAGATTTTTGATTCTACTTCAGGTTTTTCCCCTTCTTCCTTAACAACAGCGGTATTTCGCATGTACTGGATGTAGAAGCGAATCATATCTGCATAATTACTGATAGCTATACGCTCATCGGTTCCATGAACCCTATCCAAATCGCTTTCCTGGCTACGCAGAGGAAGGAATCTGTAAATATTTTCTGAGAGGTGCGTATAGTGGCGAGCGTCTGTGGCAGCAACCATCAATGAGGGCGATACAGTAACATCCTGAAAAACTTGACGGATACTCACCCGCAGCATTTTATAGTATTTAGAATTGATATCAGAAACAGGTGATGGATTTATGGCGCCTTCCAAAATTCGAATAGATATTCTTGGCTCATTAATCGTTTTTTTCACGTGTTCAACAACACTATCGATGGTATCATTAGGATGAATTCGGAAATTTACGACTGCTTTAGCGGAAGTAGGCAATACGTTTTCTTTCATTCCTGAGTCAAAGATTGTAGTAGCGGTAGTTGTTCTCAGGGCTGCATTTGTAGCAGGTATGGCAGATAATTTCTTTTGAAATAACTTTTTGAATAACCACAAATTTGCAATCGCAGACCTATAAACAACAGACATCCTTGGGGCCATGGATTCAAACGTATTTTGAACAATACCTGTCAAATTACCGGGCAATGGATTGTTCTCTAATCTATGGATAGCTCTACTTAGTACGGCTATAGAAGTCTTTCCTTGAGGTACTGAAGAATGCCCACCTTCTGTTTCCGCAGTTAGTTCCAATGAGAGATATCCCTTCTCCGAAATAGCAACCAATGCAACAGGATTAGACATTTGTTCTAGTAAGCCATGAGCGATAGGCAAACCTTCATCTAAAACATAATCCATCTCAACACCACGGGAAGCTAGTAGCTCACCAATTTTCTTGGCGCCTTCCAAACCATCAACTTCTTCGTCGTGTCCAAATCCTAAATAGATTGTTCTGGCGGGTTTGTACCCATTGGCGAGCAACCATTCGGTGGCTTCCAAAATGGCCATAACTCCGCATTGCACATCCATAGTGCCTCGCCCATAAACATGCTTTTCAGTAATGTGACCTGAAAATGGTGGGTATTTCCAATCATCTTCTGTGCCTGGTTCAATAGGCACAACATCCAGGTGACTGGTGTACATTACCGGTTTAAGATTCGAGTTACTTCCCTCCCATGAATACAGCAAACTGTAAGAATTAACTACTTCTTTTTTGAGATGCTTATGAACAAGTGGGAAAGCTGTTTCCAACCAGGCGTGCATAGCCAAAAACTCAGCCGGCTCAAAACCTTCCTGACCTTGTGTAGATATGGTTTTAAACTGTACAGCTTTACTTAATCTCTGTATAGCTGAATCAACATCGAGATTATCTATGCTGATTTCCTTGGGAATACGTGGCTTGTTTGTGAACATAACTGTTCGTAGCACGATTACAAGCCCAAAACCAAGGGTTATGGTAAGTATAATAAAAACTGAATATTCCAGAGATGTAATAATCAAAACGTAGACTCTATTGTTGCTTAAAATCTAAGCATAAACTCAACAAAAAGGGAGTATTTGGAAATTTAAGAATTTGCTGCGATACAAACACAAGAATTGGAAAATGACGAATACATTACATATTTGTCAGAATATTTAAATCTGCCCGATTTCATAATTGGCAGAAATAAAAAAGGGCCATAAAGGCCCTTTAAAATAAAAATAAGTGATTTGAGAGATTAAGCTGTAACTTCTTCTTCTGCCTTAACTTCTTCTTTATCACCAAAAGTACCTGCTTCAGCAAGATCACGAAATTTTTCGAGGCTTGCAGTTAAAGTATCGGGTAGGGTTTCGATAAATTTTGCTAACTCTTCGCTAGGTGCTCCAAAAAATGTTCTGTAGTCTAGACTAAAGTCAACTCTTGTACGAGAACCATTATTCAATGGGGTGAAACGAATAGTACCAGTTTGATTCAAATTACCGTTGATGGTTATCCAGGCGAACCTTGTATTTCTTAAATCATCAATGATGTTGGTTACCCAGCGGAATTCCTCTCCACCAATTTCAGTTGCATATTCGAATGACTGAGAATTGATTTTGTTTACCTCATTGATGCCTTCCAGATATTTTGGAAAGTCACAAGGTGAGCTCATTAGTTCATAAACTTTTGATAGAGGTAAATTAATGTCGATTTTTTGATGCGCCATATGTATAAGTTATCTACTTCGAAGGTTTGATAGGATTGTAACTTTTTCACAGGTAAAGAGCAGGTCCTAAGACGATGCAATATTTTACCCACAATACCCTAATTTACGGATTTTAACGTTGAGCATCAATTACTTTTTACAGCAAAAATCGCTTCCACACTATTTTTACTGTTTCAAACCGAACTATTTTGCCTCTTATAGTGATTATCCTAACAATTACTTAACCTATTGATGTATCAATCTATTAGAGCAATATCAGATCTTCTTTTTTGATTAAATTACTCTCTATATCACTTCTCTTTTTATTCGCTGTAAATATTTCAAATTTAACTGCTCAATTCCGTGTAGCCGGTAATTTACAGCATGATATGGGTATCGGCTTTAACCCTCCTCATGAACTACTTTTGACGCGAACCTGGTTACATACCAGCGCAACCTATCAAAGCTCTGACTTCCGCCTGACATGGTCTAACCGCCTTGTCTATCCTTTTCACACTCGTACAGATTCTATTTCATTTTCAACGAACGAGCTCTATGCTGAAATCTACTTTAATAATTTCGATCTATCTGTTGGTCGGCAAAACCTGTCTTTTGGACTTAGTGAGTTCTCCCCTTTTAATTCGTATTTGAATCCGCTTGATGTGCGTGATTTTCTAACGGCACCGCTGCCAGATTTACGCAGAGGCAATGATGCCATTTACACTCATTATTATCTGAGCAACAGTGATTTTCAATTAGCTCTTAGCTGGTTCCCCAGAGCCTGGAAACTTCCTGAAGAAAATTCTATTTGGTTTCCGGTCAATGTATTTCCAAGTGAATTGGATTTAGAATTCGTAGAAGAAAAAAGAGTTCAGAGACTTTCAGATATCTCTTTTGCGATGCAATACAATTTTAGTCCTGTTAGAAATGTAAACACCGGTATCTATCTGTCTCGATGGGTAAACGCCCTGCCCTATTATTTCAAATCTGCAGACCTTACCGATTTCGATAATCTGCCGGAAACTATCACAATGCAAGAACGATATCGCAACAATTGGATGGCAGGCTTAGGATTGGAATATATGTTTCAAAATGGCTTCACACTTAGGACGGAGCATGTGTACAGAAATGGCGAGAAACTCGATGTTTTTCCGGATGAGATTTCCATCTTGCAAGAATCTGAAATTGAATTAAACAGATTATTAGCCGCAGTTGATACCTTAATTAAGTACAGCGAGTTTGGTTTTTTAGATGAGAGCCCAGTACTCCAATCTCATATTAGCCTGGATTATCAACGTAGTTCGATGTTTCTATCGCTACAGTTTGATGTGAATCTCATTCTCAATCACACAGAGCAAATGGCTCAGGAAGAATACTTCATGAATCTTGGCTTAGTTTACAGAAATAGCTTTTTCAGAGATTTATTAAGTACTGATTTTTTGGCTTTCTATCAGATTCAAGGGCAGGATTTTTACCTAAGTCCGAGCATCAGTTACGATGTCGCCGATAATTTCTCCATACAAGCCGGAGCACATTTGTTTGGTGGTAAAAAGCCTACTGATTTATACGGGCATCTCTCCTATCATTCATTTCAGAGAAATAGTCATGGCTTTTTCAGGGTTTCATTTTTTTGGTAGGATTGGATTGATTAGACCAATTTTGGGGTTACTATCGCAAAGTAATTTATAAGACAATACATCACACTTGAAGCGCCTAGCCACCTTAATTCTAAGTTATCCCAAAACCTACCTTATCAGTTTTTTGATTTTAACCCTGGCAGCCATCTGGCCGGCTATTCAAATCGAAACTGAGTTTAGTTTGGAAGGATTTTTCCCCGTTGACGATATCAATATCGTTCAGTATCAGGAGTTGTCGGAAGAATTTGGCAGAGATGATAATGCTATAGTTATTGCTATAAAATACGAGGCTCTGTTTACTTCTGATGCCCTGCAACGCCTGTCGCAGTTGACTAAAGATTTAGAGACAGTCAGCCATATAACCGCTGTGCAAAGTATTACAAATGCCAGTAAAATCAGTGCTGATGATGATATGCTAGTGGTTCAAGAATACCTAAATGGAGATTGGGACAGCATTGACTTCGAGGCTTTGAAAACTCAAATGCTGGATGATGTTTTTCTTTCAGGTACTCTTTTAGGATATGATGGTGAAACTACACTTGTTCTGCTTTTAGTGGATGAAGACAAAAATACTTTTGAGCACAGAGAGCAAATCATCAGCGAACTTTATGAAATTGCTGGCCAATACAACGATGGCTGGGACCTTAGGATTACCGGAATACCTTACTTCCGGAATCAATATGTACACCTGCTTAACAGCGAGATTATTTATTACGTTAGTATCGCTTCTGTACTGATTATTGCTTTGCTTTGGTATTTATTCCGGAATATAATCGGTGTCCTCATTCCGATTTCTATAGTATGGCTGACCATATTATTTACAACAGCTGTACTTTCTATCTCAGGCGGGGTGTTTGAAGTACTGAGTTCAACGATTGCACCCATTCTATTGTGCGTTGGTATTGCTGACTCCGTGCACATGCTTACAAAATACAATGATACCCGTTTACGGGGCTTGGCTAACAAGCCATCACTTCGAGAAGCAATCATTGTTTTAGGTTCAGCTACTTTACTTACCAGTATTACCACAGCTATCGGGTTTGGCACTTTGATTACCAGTAATGTAGTGCCCATGCAGCGTTTTGGTATCTACACTGCAGTAGGGGTCATGCTGGCATTTTTCATCACCATTTTCCTTTTGCCATCCATTTTGATGCTTATAAATCCATCAAAAGATGCCGGAAAAATAAAGACGAACGCTTTTCGCCATATTGGATACACGCTCCGGAAAGTAACTCTTATCAGCCGGGCATATCATAAGCCAATTGTAATTTTTGTTTTCGTTTCCAGTACGCTTATTGGTTTGGGAATTACTCAGTTAAAAGTGAATAGTTTTGTTTTTGATGAAGTAGGGCAAAATTCACCCTTATTAGAAAACAGCCGATTTGTGGATGAAAACGTTGGACCACAATTTCCTTTTGAAATTGTAATTGATACCGGTGTAGAAGATGGAATAACGGATGTAGAATTTCTGCACAAATTGGATTCACTTGAGGTCT
>SKIC01000053.1 GCA_007116685.1 Balneolales bacterium | reverse complement strand
ATCAACCTTCGATGGCTACAATCCTTATCGTGTAACAAAAGGTGGTTTTGATTGGGAAACCATCGAGCCGGATAATCCTTGGTCGTACATTGGCTATTGGGGTGATCACCAAATTATTTATCTGCTCAAGTTTCTCGAATTTTACAATGAGCGTGAAAAAGGCGGATTTGATCATCTGTTTGGTGATAGCAAATTCGTGTATGCGCACGTGCCTTATCTCATTAAATCCTATGATGAGATCTCCAAAAATCACAAAGACACCATCGAATTTGATTACGATGCGGATGAAAAAATCAGAGCTTCCGTAGCTGGAAAAGGTGCAGATGGTTCCTTGCTTGCGAGTGCAAAAGAGGAAATTCACCACGTCAACTTCATGGAAAAAATTCTGGCCACCGTTCTGGCAAAAGTGTCGAATTTCATTCCTGAAGCAGGAATCTGGATGAACACGCAACGTCCGGAGTGGAATGACGCCAACAATGCCCTGGTAGGAAACGGGGTTTCTATGGTTACTTTGTACTACCTCAGACGCTTCCTAAAGTTTTTCGAAGCCGTGTTAGATGATAGTGCGGTAGAGAAAGTCGAAATTTCAGCTGAAATGAAACCGTTCTTTACGGCTGTAGCGGAAGTTTTGAATGCTAATTTGGATTTGCTGAGCGGACAAATCAATGATGCCGACCGTAAGAAAATTACGGATGCACTTGGAAAAGCAAGCAGCGATTACAGAACAGGCGTGTACAAGTCCGGCTTTAGCGGTGAGAAAGAAAACGTTGATATGAAGCAAATTACGGGCTTCGTAAAAGACACATTGAAATTTATCGAGCATTCCATCGAGGCCAACCGCAGAAATGATGACCTGTTCCATGCTTACAATATCATGAGCATGAGTGATGATGGCATTTCTATTGAATACCTTGATGAAATGTTAGAAGGGCAGGTTGCTGCTTTAAGTTCCGGTTATCTGAATTCGGAAGAAGTACTTAAAACGCTGGATGCATTGAGAACAAGCAGATTGTATCGTAAGGATCAAAATTCCTACATACTTTATCCAAACACTAATCTGCCTCGCTTCCTGGAGAAAAATAATATCCCGGAATCTGCTGTTGAGAAATCTGAATTATTGCAAAAATTGGTTCAGGATGGAAATCGTCAGATTATCATCAAAGACCGTAATGGTAAGTATCACTTCAACGGTAATTTCAGAAATGCCGCTGATTTGAAAAAAGGTCTGGAAAAACTGGCAGATACCGAATATGCTGCTTTAGCACAAAAAGATACCGAAACAGTGCTGGGAGTTTTTGAAGATGTCTTCAATCACAAGGCCTTTACAGGGCGTTCGGGCACATTTTATGCATACGAAGGTCTCGGTTCTATCTATTGGCACATGGTTTCCAAGCTGTATTTGGCTGTTGGCGAAATTTGTCAGCAGGCATTTGAGGAAAATCAGCCGAGAGCCATTCAAAACAAATTGGCTGAGCATTTCCACGAAGTTGGAAACGGAATCGGGATACATAAATCTCCAAAATTATATGGAGCATTTCCTACCGATGCGTATTCACATACACCCTGGCATCGTGGTGCTCAGCAGCCGGGAATGACAGGGCAGGTGAAAGAAGACGTTATTGCTGCTATCCAAGAAGTGGGCGTTTTTGTTGAAGACGGCGCACTCAGATTTACGCCATTTATGCTCAGAGGCTACGAATTCAGCTCCAAATCTAAAGTGAAAGAATTCGTAACGGTTCAGCACGAGAAAGAGAAACTGGAAATCCCTGAAAATGCACTGAGTTTTTCATGCTGTCAGGTGCCGGTTGTCTATAAAAAAGATACTGCTGAAAGTATTTCGGTAGAATTCTACACTGGCTCAACAGAAAACTACGATGGAAATCGATTACCCAAAGAGGTAAGTAGTCAGATTTTCAACCGGGAAGGAACTGTAAAGAAAATTACGGTCTCGGTAAAAGAGGATAACCTTATCTAAACGAAAGAAGTGACCTATGAAAACCCTTATTAGTATAATATTGCTTTTATCCTTAACCATGTTGAGCATGTCGTGTAACAATGCACCGGATCATGATTTTTCTGCGATTACCAAAACCGCAGAAGATATTTTGGGTGATCCAACGTATCAGGCCATTTCTTTTGGTGCTTATCGTGAGACAACCAGAGATATTCAGCCCACTATCCCACAGCTCAAAGAAGATCTCAGAATTCTGGAGGCAATGGGAGTAAAATTACTTCGAACCTACAACGTGCATTACGATGAGGCAGCAAATCTGCTTCAGGCCATTCGTGAAATTCGAGCCGAAGATCCGGATTTCGAAATGTATGTGATGCTTGGGGCATGGATTGATGCGAAAAATTCCTGGACAGATGAGCCGGAGCGTATTCGTGATGTTGATGCTCCAAGAAACGAAGTGGAGATAGCTCGTGCGGTAGAACTTGCGCAGGAATATCCTGAAATCGTGCTCATCATTGCTGTTGGAAACGAAGCTATGGTACACTGGGCAACAGAATATTACGTAGAGCCGTCCATTATTCTGAACTGGGTAAATCACTTGCAAGATTTGAAAAAGCAGGGCGAGCTTCCCGAAACCTTATGGATTACATCCTCGGATGACTTCTCTTCCTGGGGTGGCGGCGGTGAAGAATATCACACCGAAGATTTAAACAAACTGATAGAAGCGGTGGATTTCATTTCCATGCACACCTATCCCATGCACAACACGTATTATAATCCTGAATTTTGGGGCTATCCTTCAAGTGAGCGTAATCTTTCTGAACTCGAAAAAGTACACGCTGCCATGGATCGCTCTATGGAATTTGCCATCAAGCAATTCAATGATGTAGTGGCTTATATGCAAAGCCTGGGCATTGATAAGCCCGTTCATATTGGTGAAACCGGTTGGGCAACTATCTCTAATGAAAAATATGGAGAGACCGGAACCAGAGCTACGGATGAGTACAAGTCCGGCTTATACTACAAAATGATGAGAGAATGGTCTGATGCTAATAATATCACTGTGTTTTACTTTGAAGCCTTTGATGAGCCTTGGAAAGATGCCGCAAATCCGCTGGGATCAGAAAATCATTTTGGACTAATTAATCTCGAAGCCCAGGCTAAGTTCCCTATTTGGGATTTGGTTGAGCAGGGTGTATTTGAAGGATTAACCAGAGATGGACAGCCTATCACCAAAACATACGGTGGCGACCTTGATGCTTTAATGCAAGACGTTTTACCTCCTCCATCAGCCCGCGAAATTCGTGAGCGCAGAGAAGCCGGAACATGGTAAAATCTATTAAGCAAGTTCTTTGATTCGTATGTGATTAAGTATGACCAGCCCAATCTCTGAAATGCAAATATTTGAAACGTCGTATTCTGGTAACAAAATGGCCAGAGTACGTTCGTTTCCTGACTCGAATATGCAGGTAGAGATTCGTATTCAGCCGGAAATTACTGGTCAAAAAATACTCGGTTTCGGAGGCTCCTTTACACAAGCCTCCGCTGCTGTGCTTCAAGAATTGAGTGCCGAAAATCGCAAAAAAGTTTTAGAAGCTTATTTTGGTGATAACGGTTCTCGTTATTCCCTGACTCGGACGCACATTAATTCCTGCGATTTTTCTACGTATAATTATTGCTACGCACCAGTTTCAGGCGATAAAAACCTGGAATCGTTTTCAATTGAGGAAGACAAGAAGCACCTTATCCCACTCATCAAAGATGCTGCTAAGGTTTCTATAAATGGTTTCAAAATCATCGCTTCGCCATGGACTGCTCCGCCCTGGATGAAAGACAATAATGATTGGCGTGGTGGAAAACTATTGCCCGAATATCAAAAAACATGGGCTCAGTATTTTTCGAAATATATTGAGGCGTATCAATCAGAGGGAATTGACATTTCTGCGATTACCGTAAATAACGAACCACTCGGTAATGATGAAAATTGGGAGAGCATGCATTTTACTCCCGAGGAAATGAATCATTTTGTGCTTAATGCACTTGGTCCGGAGTTGCGGGAAAAACATCCAGAGGTATCCATTTTAGGATATGATCAAAACAGGGATGATGAGCTCCTGGAATGGGCAGATGCGATGTACGATAACCCGGAAGCGTTATCCTTTTTTGATGGAACTGCTGTGCATTGGTATGGCAGCACGTTTTATGCTTTCCCGGAACATTTACGTTATGTCAGCGAGAAGGCTCCTGAGAAATTACTCATCCAAACAGAAGCCTGCATCGATGCCGAAGTGCCACGTTGGCAAGACGATGCTTGGTATTGGACTGATGAAGCCAAAGATTGGGGCTACACCTGGGCGCCGGAAAACAAAAAACATCTTCATCCCAAATATGCACCGGTATTTCGATATGCCAATGATATCATCGATTGCCTGAATAACGGTGTTCATGGCTGGATTGACTGGAATCTTATTTTAAATCGTCAGGGTGGCCCAAATTGGGCGAAAAACTGGTGTATTGCTCCAATTATTGCAGATACTGATAAGGACGAAATCTATCTAACACCACTTTATTTCGTGATTCAGCATTTTAGCAAATTTATCCGCCCGGATGCGATACAGATTCAAACAAAATTCTCCAATGTTGATGGCCTAAATGCCGTTTCCGTACAAAATCCTGATGGTTCAATCGTACTCGTATTGAGCAATAAAGGTGATAGAAATAAGAAAATAATTCTCCATCTTAATGACGCAGAAATGTCCTTTTGTATTAGAGCCAGAGCAGTTCAAACTGTTTTAATATCAAGGACTTTAGAAATTCAATAAACAGAAAGCCAACTAATGACGACAGAAACGCCAACCCCTAGAAGAGCAAAAATCCCTGTACTGGAAAAAGCAGCATTTGGTTCGGGTCACCTGGTAAACAATCTATTTCCCGGTGCGCTAGGTGTATTTCAGTTTTTCCTCCTTACAGCATTTGGAATTGATCCTTTCCTTGCCGGTTTATTGGGAGGTATACCCAGACTTTTTGATGCCATTACCGATCCCATTGTAGGATATATTTCTGATAATACGCAATCCCGTTACGGACGTAGAAAGCCATATATTTTTATGGGGGCGTTTCTGGCAGGTATCGTATTTATTTTATTATGGCAAATGGATCCCGCTGCCGGACCAACCTACAATTTCTGGTATTTCCTGATAATGTCGCTGGTATTTATTGCGGCGAATACACTTTTCTCAACGCCACTTATAGCACTCGGGTATGAAATGACCTCTGATTATAAGGAGCGTACAAGATTGATGGGTTTTGCTCAAACCATTGGTCAGTTTGCATGGATGATAGTGCCTTGGTTCTGGGTGATTATTGCCAATCCAAATTTATTTGAAACACAAGCAGAAGGTGTACGCGCCATGGCTTGGGTTGTGGGTGGTTTCTGTATCATCATGGGTATTTTGCCAGGCTTATTCTGTAAAGAAATCGATCAGAAGAATATTACCAATCAGGCCCAACTGGATTTTAAGTCTACTTTCAAAAATCTGATTGATTTGATTAAAAAAATGAAGCAGGTCTTTTTACATAAGCCATTCTTACGAATATGTGGCGCCACATTTTTGGTATTCAATGGATTTCAAATCGTAGCATCCTTCAGTTATTTCATCATTCTTTTCTATCTCTTTAACGGAGATTACGAACTCACCGGAAACTGGCCAGCCTGGTTTTCTACCATAAGTGCTTTTATGACAGCGGTTGTAGTTATCCCAATTATTACCTGGATGGCAAACAAAGTTGGTAAGCGTAATGCATTTATGATATCCACCGCAATTTCAATTGTTGGGTACCTGCTAAAATGGTGGGGTTTCAACCCGGATAATCCATGGTTAATGTTCATGCCTGTACCTTTGATGGCATTCGGTTTAGGTGGCTTGTTTGTACTTATGATGAGTATGACTGCCGACGTTTGCGATCTTGATGAATTAGAAAATGGTATGCCTCGTAAAGAGGGTACCTTCGGTGCGGTATACTGGTGGATGGTTAAACTAGGCCAGGGTATCGCATTGGTAGTTAGTGGTTTGGTACTGAAATTGGTTGGCTTTGATCAGAACGCAGCTACCCAAACCGCCGAAACCATGTTGAATTTGAGAATAGCGGATATCATAATTCCAGCGGTAACAGCCGGACTCGCCATTATCGTGATGTGGGGTTATGATCTCACAGAAGAGAAGACAAATGATATTCAGGAAGAACTCGTACGCCGCAGAGGCAAAATTTAAACGATTAATATTTTAGGGGAATAATAATGTCTTACAGATCAGAACGGTTTTTGATTTACAAAGGAACTGAGGTTCCTGATGAACTTGTACTGTCACGCAATTTTTCACTGGAAGAGAAAAAGAAGCTCTTTCATCAAATCCTGAACTCAGGGGTACATGGATTTTGCTTCAGTTTATATGAAGAGGGTCAAAAGCCGGGAGATATAATTTCTGAGCCACAAATCATCAACAGGCTAAATATCCTAAAACCACACACCGAATGGATCAGAAGTTTTTCCTGCACAGAAGGCAACGAATTGATACCTCAGGTTGCCAAAAAGCAAGGTTTTCAAACCTTGGTAGGTGCATGGCTCGGTTCTGATACCGCAAAAAATGAGGAAGAAATCGAAGCCCTGATTAGTCTGGCTAAAGCTGGGTACGTAGATGTTGCTGCTGTGGGTAACGAGGTATTATATCGTGGAGATTTAAGCATGGAAGAATTGTTAGGATATATCCAGAGAGTGAAAGATGCGCTCCCTGAAATTCCTGTTGGTTATGTAGATGCGTATTACGAATTCGTATCCAGACCGGAAGTTGCAGATATCTGCGATGTCATTTTATGTAATTGCTATCCTTACTGGGAAGGAACTCCCTTCGAGTATTCTTTCGACCACATGAAGCACATGTATCAGTTGGCAACTGAAGCCGCCAAAGGTAAGCGTGTAATCATCACAGAAACCGGATGGCCAAGCCAGGGCGAAGGATTGGGAGAAGCACTTCCATCCCATGAAAACGCTATGCACTATTTCATCAACACCCACCTTTGGGCAAAAGCCAACGGACTCGAAACGTTTTACTTCTCATCTTTCGACGAAGCCTGGAAAGTTGACAGTGAAGGGGATGTTGGAGCGTTCTGGGGAATCTGGGACAGTAAGGGTAATCTCAAATTCTAACTATGAATACATTCGAAAGACTTGGAATCACACCGGGAAGAGCCATTTGTTATTCGGGTTTTCGGGATGGGCAATATCCCGGTGGTCCGTCTCCAAGTTATGAGCAGATCAAAGAAGATTTGCTCATTTTGCAGCCAAACTGGAAGCACTTGCGCCTTTACGATTGTGATGAGCATTCAAAAACGGTATTAGAGGTCATCAAAACCGAAAAACTGCCATTTACAATCATGCTGGGAGCGTACATAGAAGCGGAAATGAATAATTTCAACTGTCCGTGGAATGGCGGGGTGTATTCTGAAAAGCAACTCGAAGCCAATGCAGCTGCAAATCAAAAAAAGATGGAAAAAATCGTGGAATGGGCAGGGCTTTATCCGGATATCATTTCATCACTTTCGGTTGGTAATGAGGCTTGTGTAGATTGGACAGATCACTATGTGCATGAGAAAAAAGTTCGGGATTATGTGAATTTTGTGCGTTCCAAAGCCAGTCAGCCGGTAACTTTTTGCGAGAATTACGTGCCTTGGCTCGGTAAACTCAAAGAACTGGCAAAAGCGGTTGATTTCATCTCTATACACACCTATCCGGTCTGGGAATACAAACATATAGACCAGGCTCTGGAGTACACCAAGGATAATTATTATTCGGTGGCAGAAATGTATCCTGATACGCCCGTAGTAATTACAGAAGCCGGCTGGGCAACCAATTCAAACGGACAGGGAATTGATCCTGATAACGTGAACGAAGTCTATCAAAAAATCTACTTCGAAAAACTCATGACCTGGACCGAAAAAGAAAATATCCTGACCTATTTCTTCGAAGCCTTTGATGAATCCTGGAAAGGCTCACCCGACGAACTCGAACCCGAAAAACACTGGGGCCTCTACCATACTGACCGCAGCCCAAAACTAGCCATGCAAACCAAAGAGCTGAAGCCACCTCGGGCTGTCGCCACATAAACCGAAGCAACCACCTCAGGCAAATCAAAAATCTCGGAATGTCCCAAAATTAGCGCACCAAAAGCGGCTGTCCGTACGCTAAAACCACCTCAGGCTGTCGGACGCCAGTCCGGCTGTCCGAAAACATTTAAAAGCACCAAGCCTGCAAACCAAAACCCTCCCCGCTGCAGTGATCCTCACGCAGCGAAATTATCTTTTGATAAAAGTGTCGCCCCCGCTGGGGCTTTTGGGTCATTTTTTCGATATTAGTTCTACAAAGGTTATGCTCCTCCGGAGCATAATTGCAACAGCCTCGAATGGATATGTGTTCGTACATTTCAAGAACCGTATAGATATCATAGCTCAGCATTAAATTCGAGTAGAAGAACAACCCTTGTCTAAGTTTCTAAACAAAAGTCCCGGAGGGACGCCACCTTTGTAGTAAAAAGAAAATCGCCCAAAACAAAAGCTCCAGAGGAGCGAAACGCTAAAACCACCTCGGGCTGTCGGACGCCAGTCCGGCTGTCCGAATACATTTAAAAGATGAGTT
>SKIC01000074.1 GCA_007116685.1 Balneolales bacterium | reverse complement strand
GCACGTAAGAATCACCGTATACAATCTGATTGGAAACGAAGTCGCTACTATCCTGAACAGAGACATGAACAAAGGATACCACGAAGTAGAATTCTCAGCCAACGAATTATCAAGTGGAATTTACATCTACAGAATGCAGGCTGGTGGCACCGTACAAACCAGAAAAATGACACTGGTAAAATAGAAACTCCCAGACTGGCTATACATAACCATGACAGAATAAGTAAGGCCATAACCCATGACAAGCTAACAAGCTTACCAAAGCTAAGAGAGCCCTTCTGACCCAAGGGCTCTCTTTTTTTGTTACGATAATGTTATCATTGAATTTTATTAGGCATATATCATTGTTTTTTCGGAACTCTCTATCAGCTAAGCCGGTTTGTAAATGGGCTAAGATTTAGGTAAAATCTAGGTATGTAATTAATTAAAACAATCACGAAATAAGACAATATGAAAAGCTTATTTACTAACTATTGGAAAGTCATTCCAATCGTCTTGTTACTAATCGGGTTATTACTTCCCGGTGCTGTAAAAGCGGACGATAATGGAGACAACGGAGTAGTTGAAGTGGGTTCAATTGCCGAACTACTTGCCTCATTAGATGATAATGCGGGCGCTACATTCACACTAACTAATGAAGTTGTCATTTTCCTAACCAATACTACCCGTAACCAAAGGTATCTTGCTGACGCTACAGGAACTTTATTAGTTGATGATAACGGAGGCGTATTAAATTCAGATTTGACAATTGGTGACGGAATTACCGGATTAACGGGAACAATCTCGTTTTTCAATGACTCGCCTCAACTAGTTCCATCTGAAGATGTAGGTGATGCAAGTTCAACTGATAATTTCATCAGTGCTCGTCAAATCGATTCTTTTGATGAACTTGAACTTACTGACCGATGGGATTTAGTGTTCATTCGAAATGTTTCTTTTCAAAACGAAGGTGACTTCGCAGATTTCACTACTTATACTGTTGAAGATTCTGATGGAAATACAACGTCATTTCGAACAGATCGTACTAGTCAATGGGATTCTGGTTTTGCCGGAGAGCCTATTCCTCAAGGCTCTGTGAATATCTTAGCTTATGTTGGAGCTTTCCAGGGTGCCCCACGTCTTCACGCCTATTTCTACGACATGATATACGATGCTGATGTTATTGGAGGATTTGATCTTACCGGTCCTGCTAATGAAGCTTCTCTAGTTGTAGAAGGTTTAGCAACCACAGAAGTTGATATTACTTGGGATGCTCCTGAAGGAGTTGGTGAAGATATCTCTTACACATGGTTAGCCAAAGTAAAAGGCACAGAATTTTATGTACCATTTCTGGCAATCCCTTCCAATGATGGAGGCACAGATGTTACCCTTACTCTAAACATGGGTGTTCTTGATGCCGTACTTGAAGATGCAGGCCTGAATGTTGGAGACGAAGTGACTCTGGAATGGACTGTTTTTGCTGAAGGCAACGGAGGCGGCAACTTCGCTGATCAGACTTGGGATGTGACTCTTGAGCGTGGTGTTGTTGATCAACCAGATTTCACAATTGGTAATTTTGCTCTTCTTACACCAGATAATGATACTGAGCTTGATGTGAATCAATTACCTGCAGCTACAGTTACCATCACATGGGAAGAAGCCGTTGCAGAACCTGAAACTGAATTATTGTACACGTTCCACTTAGATGCACCTACTGGCGATTTCAGCAATCCTGTTGCTAGTATCCCTGCAAATGACGGAGGCACTGCTAATGCTTTAACTCTTACATATCAAGCAATCGATGATTTACTTGCTGCAAATGAAGTTAGTTTAGCCAGCAGTATTAATCTAATTTGGACAGTAACAGCCGAAGCAGGTAATGTTGTTGCATTCGCTGACGAAGCTTTTGCAATTACATTCAACAGAACTGGTCTTGCTTTACCAACTATTGGTTGGGCTAATTTGCAATGGCCACCTAATGCAACTGTTGCTGAAGGTGATAACTTTACTGCCTATGGACAAGTTTATGCAGAAACCTTCACTGAAGGAGACGAAGCAAGTGAAGATATTCAAGCTTGGATTGGCTGGAGTAGTGAAGATGTAGACCCCGCAACCTGGGATGCTGATAATTGGATTGTTGCCAGCTTCAACGAGTCTAAAGGCAATAATGACGAGTATATGGCTGACTTAGGTGCTGAATTAGCTCCTGGTACTTACTACTATGCCTTCCGCTACCAATTACTCGAAAATGATTTCGTTTATGGTGGATATAACGGAGGATTCTGGGATGGTTCAGATAATGTATCCGGTGTACTTACTGTAGATGAAAGAGCAGCAACTCCTGAATTTTCTGTTGCAGGTGGCTTTTATGCGGAAGATTTCGAATTAGAAATCACCTCTGCTACTGAGGGCGCAACTATCTATTTCACTTTAGATGGTGAAGAACCAACTACTAGCAGCACCGAATACACTGGTCCTATCACAATCTCTGTGGCTGATGAAACAGTTGTTAATGCTATTGCTGTGGCTGATGGCTTGGCTAACAGCTTTGTAGCTACTGCAACTTATGGAGGATCTGTAGAAGTTTCTAGTATTGCTGAGCTACTTTCTGTTGGTGAGCCTGATGATGGTGTAGTTTATACCATCAATAGTTCTACTGTTATCACATTTAGTTCTACATTCAGAGGCCGTAAAGTGGTTGTAGATCAATCCGGTGGTCTTGTAATGGATGATCCGGGCAGGATTTTATCTCAGGAATTCAACCGTTATGATGGTTTTGTTGGGCTAACAGGTAGTTTGAGTGAATTCAATGGCCTAATCCAGTTCACACCAACCCAGCCAGTTGAAGCTACAACGTCAAATAACCTTGTATTACCTCTTAGATATGCTATTCCTGATCTTAGTAACGCAAATCAGGGAGAACTGGTAATCATTCAGGATGTAACTTTCCAAGAGACCGGTGAATTTGCAAATCAGCAGAATTATACCATTGAAGATGCAGATGGTAATACTTTCCGTGTAAGAACAGATCGTGTAGTTGAATCTATTCTTGATGATGGTGAAGAAACCTACATCGGAACAGAAATTCCTCAGACACCAGTTACGCTTGTAGGTTATATCACAACCTTCAATAACCCTCAGTTGGTTATTCGTAAGCTTGGTGACATCTACGATGCTTCTGCTGTGAGCTCATTTAGCCTTACTTCTCCTGCTGATGGAGCTGTAGTAGTTCTTGAGGGAGATGAAGCTGATACCTTCGATATCACCTGGGACGCAGCTGCAGGTAACAATATTACATACAGATGGTGGGCTCAGTTTGAAGGTAACAAGCTTATGAGACCTGCTTTCAGCGCAGTCGCAAATAACAACGGTGTTGCAAATACTTTGACGCTACCAATCGTAGTATTTGATAATCTCCTTGCTGGTCTTGGCGTAGAAGAAGGCGAGCAACTCTCCTTTGTGTGGACAATTGAAGCTACTAGCCCGGATGGAAGAAGCTTCGCTGAGCAAAGACATCTTGTAACTTTTGAGCGTGGTACTATTACCAACACGCCAAACGAAGATGCTGACCTCCCAACCGAAGTTGCTCTCAGCCAGAACTATCCTAACCCGTTTAACCCAACTACCCAAATCAACTACGCTATACCTGTAGAATCTCAGGTAACATTAACCGTATATGATGTATTGGGTCGTCAGGTTGCTACTTTGATTAATGGCAATGTTTCTGCCGGAAATCATACTGTAAACTTCGACGGTAGCAGACTTGCTTCCGGTTTGTATATCTACAGACTCGAAGTTGGTAACCAAGTATTCACTCGTAAGATGATGCTTGTTAAATAACAGATTCCTAAACAGAAATTCTGTTGAGGCGGGGCTTTTCGAAGTCCCGCCTTTTTTTATGCCATAATTTGAAAATCACATCACATTTAAAAACTGTAACAAATCTCTTGTTCATCAGATAATTACACAATTAATCAAAGTAAACTTCTGCCAAAGGCTTTAATTTTCTTATATTTTTGGGCAGTTAACTTTATCATAGTGTATGAGAAGGCTTAGAAAAACCGTCTTTTTGCCCAATATCTTCTTTATCAGGATTTTTAAAATCCTAACATATGGTCGATATGCTGCGGTTTTAAAATCCTTCTGGCCTCGATCTTGAACAAAAAACCTGGTTTTTTCATAGCCTTCTATGAGTCTTCGTTCAAAATTTTATTTATTAATTAGCTTCATTTTTCTGGGTGCCGGGTTGATTATTTGGTTTGGTATTCGACCGGGATATGAGCAGGCTGTTTTGGACGAAAGAATCACAATTATCACAGAATATCAAAGAGAGAAAGTAGATAGAACGAATAATCAGCTTAGCTCTTGGTTTGCCTCTATAGCCGAGATACAAAGAAATCTATCCGAAACAGCAGACATCAGCCTGATGCAATCTTTGTTTTCAGCTTACACAGCCATACTGCCTGAAATGCACTCTATTCGAATCGTTGAAGAGAATACAGGCGAGTATATGGAAATTCGCGCAAACCCAAGCGTTAGTGGTATTTCCATGGATAATTTGAGTTTTCAGAGCGTCACCTTTCAAAATCAGCCCTTTTTTACAGCCTATAATCAAGACGCACAATCCTACTACATAGCCAGCAACTTCGCTATTTTAGGTGAGCCATATCGTCTCATTGTTCTTTTTTCCACGGAGATTTTCAACTCTTTCCTTTTTTCTGAGAATCTGGGTATTGATGAAAAATCCGTTCTCTGGATTACTCCCGAAAAAGCTATTTCTAATCACGAAATACCATCCTTTCGCCCTGATTTCGAACCGATATCTCGGGTTCAGCAAAAAATTGTAGATGATCAAAAAATCACGATTATATCATCGCCAATCGATGTCATAAATGGCTTATTTGTGATTTATCTCTCCGAAGATGATATCAACAAACCAGTTCGAGCGATTTTTACTCAGAGCATTTGGATTGTAGGTGGAGCTTATCTTTTTCTCAGTATAATTGGCTTTGTCATTTTTGGTCAGTTAACGAAACCACTCAATCGGTTCATCAAAGATATTCAACCTTTTGGCTCTTATGATTTTGAAAAACAAATTCGAACCATATCCATTCCTGAACTTCAAGTAGTATCAGAAACCTTAGAAAATATTCGAAAGAAACTGCGCTATTATCAAAGAATTAATGTTGAGGAAATCATATCCACCCAGCAAAAAAATCAATTATTGATGGATAATGCTACCGATGTGATTGTAGTTTTTGATAAAAATGACTCTTTTTCATTCGTTAATAACCGGTTCGAACAACTTTTTCAAGATATCGGAAAAGACGCCCCAACTAATTTGCATGATCTTTTGAATCTGGATTTCCTGACTATAAAAAAAGAACGCAAAGTAAACGAGTACACTCTACGACATCTAAAAGTGCAACAGTATAGTAAAGAAGTCGAGTTTAAAGCAGAGAATGGGAAGAGCTATGTATTTGATTTACACGTTGTAGAAGTTTTTAAAGAGAATGACGAACGCCTGAGTGGACTTTTATTGATGTACGACCTCACTCAAGAGCGCGAAGCCGATAGAATCCGAAATGAGATGATCGGCATTATTGCTCATGAATTAAAAAATCCATTATCCGGTGTGATGGGTGGAGTGCAATTACTCAAAACAAATCCGAAAGCTCAGGTTGTTAATCAAATTCATGATATCATTGAGGATAGTTCCTCAGAAATGCTCACACTCATCAATCGTTTCCTTCAAATTTCGAAAATGGAGGCAAGCAGTTCGAACATCACCAAAGAATTAGTAGATACACAAAAGGTAATTGAGCAAATCGCCCATACGATGAGTCCGCTTTTTCAGCAAAAAGATCTGGAATTCAAACTTGAAGCTGATGCTTCACTTCAACCCATGATGCTATCGTCAGATTTATTCTCTGATTTGGTTAGAAATTTACTTTCCAACGCGATTAAATATGGGCCAAAATCAAGATCGGTCGATGTTAAACTTTCTCTAAAGGATGATAACTTGATTTTCGAGGTCACGGATCACGGATATGGCATCAAAAAAGAAGACAGAGAACAAATTTTTAAGAAATTCTATAGAATCAAAGAATATCAAAACGAACAAGGTACTGGCTTAGGCTTACCTTATGTTCTCGAAATCATCAAAAAACATAATGGCGATATTTCTGTAGATTCTAACAAAGAAATTGGTAGCCGGTTTACGGTTAGCCTCCCTTATATAACACAAGAACCTAGTATGGTCGATGCTTAAAAAAGCTACTATCTATTTTGTATTTATTTTACTGCTGCTTCCTTTTTGGAGTATGGCTCAACCTGCTCAGGAAATGGAGTTCCCGGCATCGCAACTATCGGATGTTTCCAGAAACTATGCCGGATCTCCAAATAATTGGCCTATCGTTAGAGAATTGGCTGAATACGATTATGCAACAAACCGGTATTTCATTTCTTCAGAGAATACCGCAAAACTCGCTGTATTCCTGGAATCATGGAAAGAACTGGAAACGCACCGAAGTGTTTACGCTGCTATGAGCACGCGCGGTGGACAAGTTTTTGCCAGCTCAGAATTGCAAACTTTAGATTCTTTGTTTACCGAACACAGACGACTCATTAACGATGCGCAAATTGAAGAGAGCATAACTTTAGCCAGCAATATTGTTGAAAAAGTATTGGAAGTTGACGAACTCATCGAAAGCAGAAGAGTTGCCGACGTTGAGGCAAAACTTGAGGACAAAACCGGTCAGGTGGATCAGCGCAGGGGCTTATTGAGCCAATGGGATTCTGCCTCAATCGGTGATTTATTCAACCGATCTGATGGTATTAGAACCGGCAGAGAATCTCTGGCACAATTAGTTTTTGTTGACGGAAGTGATGTGGTACTCTATGAAAATACTACAGCCGTAATTCGACAATCCCGGGTTGATCAATTGACCAACAGGTCTGAAGTTGAAATCGAATTATCAGGCGGCGGTATGCTCACACGACTCACGCCCGGAGCCCGTAACGATTCAGATTACAGACTGGTAGCAGGAACATCCACTTCAGAAATCAGATCCGGAAATTTCTGGGCAGAAGCGGATCAGCAAGAACGTATTCTTATGTCAAATTTCGATGGAGAAGTTTTTGTAGGAGGATCAGAATCTCAAGTATTGCTTCGCCAAAACGAAGGTACTATTGTGCTTCGCGGTCAGGAACCTAGTGCGCCAATCCGCTTATTAGCCGCTCCAACACTTAATTTCGTAAATCCGGATACCGTTCTTTACTCAGATGAAGTAAGACTAACTTGGTCAGAAGTAGATAATGCGGCTATATACGAAGTTGAAACCTCAGTTGTAAGAAGTTTTGACCGAGATGTGAGAACATTCAGAGCAGATGGAACATCAACAGTAGTAACGGGACTACGAGAAGGCATCAATTACGTGCATGTGCGTGCTTATGACGAAAACGGCTTACGTGGTAATAACAGCAGTTTATTGCGAGTTTTACGGATAGTGAGTGACCTACCCCCTCCAGTTATCTTGGATACCCGACGCCAGCAAATAGTGTACACATTTGAACCTGAATTCAGCCTTAGCGGAACAACAGAGCCGGGAGTTCAACTACAAATTAATAATGAAGCTGTAAGAGTTGACCGCTCAGGACGATTCTCAAAAGAAATTACCGTTCGGGATGAAGAGATAATAACTGTTCGAGCTGTAAATAATGCCGGTATTTCTCGCGAAATTGTCCAAACCATTCGATACGTTGATCAGGATGCTTTATTTAACATGCGCTGGTCTGTTCCTGTTGATGGTGATAATGTGCGAAAAGCTTCTGTCATATCTGTTTCCGGTCAGGCTCACAGCTTTATGAATGTTACTTTAGTAACTTCAGATACTGAAATTGTTACTCCTGTTGGCACAGGTGGAAACTGGGCCCGACAGATTAGAACAGGCGATTCTGATTTCCTTACAATTAGGTTTACAGACAGGGAAACCGGAGCAGTTATCGCAGAACGAACCTATAATTTAAATTAATACTCTCTACCTATCGTGAGAAAAAAACTAATACAATTTTTCGGCGGATTTTTATTACTACTCTTTGCTTATGATTTTGTGCAAGCTCAGGAGGTTTACTTTTCTATCTCAGGTAAGAGCGTAACCTTCGATTCCGGCGACCGGATTGGACAATACGATTATTGGTTCCGCCCAAAGCCCGGTGTTTCAAATCCCGGAAATATAACCATAGAAATTTTTGACGCAGGTCTCGGTGGTTTTGCGGATGTCGTTTTACGAAATCCAAATACCCGAACTACTTACAGCTTACATAGCTTTAGTTCGCTTTATAGTCTTGGCGAACGAAGTATCACAGCACTTGAATCAGAAACCAGCCCCTCACCGATCGAAGAAATTGAAGCATTTACGGAATCACGATTCTTGAATCGCTGGGTTTCCTTTTTTGATTTAGAAGCCTCTCAATCCGATGCAAACGGATATATCATGAGAGTAGAAACCAATGATGGAAATGACATTAACAACTTC
Source organism: Balneolales bacterium (assembly GCA_007116685.1). Lineage (GTDB taxonomy): Bacteria > Bacteroidota > Rhodothermia > Balneolales > Natronogracilivirgulaceae > SKIC01. Next base: position 154 of record SKIC01000074.1, on the reverse strand, counting down.
CGCATACGAATCAGCGGTCCTGGTGCAAATAATTGGGAGCTTATCACTCTGAATTTATCCGCTGGTTTAATAGGCTCTAATCCTAACAATCGATTCCAATTCCGACCGCTTTGGAATGATGCTCCTGTTCCTGAATTGATTCTATCCGGAGAAG
>SKIC01000110.1 GCA_007116685.1 Balneolales bacterium | reverse complement strand
GTTGAGCGTAGCGATACTCCGGGTAGAATATAAGCACAGATCCAAGTGCGCCGGCTTTTGGTTTTTCGTCGGCTAAATTGGTTTCCGGCGCGGAATAGAATGAGGGATTTAGTCGAACACCGAAGTTTTTTTGAGATGGAGAGATAATTGCGTTGTACGTTAAGGTTTTGAGTTCTTAGCGTATTCATTAGCATTGATATTACGTACCTACGGCACTTTATTTAGAGATGGCCTCCTTCTTTTCTACCGATATTTGCGTCCCTGACGGGACTTTTTTGTGGAGGTTCTGCTTATTTTCTTCTCATGTATACTATGTTATTTCATTTAGGATAATCGTTTGATCAATGGATTTGAACACTGATGGTTCGTCAAATTTGTTGTCGCACACTTTATTTTTAGATTTCAATTGATTAATAATGATATAATGGTTTTGGAAAGCCTTCGTTTATTAAATAATATTGTCTTATCGACTAACAATTACTAATAAATCAGATATTGTGATGAAAGGTTTCGAGCGAATTCAATATGACTCAAAAATTATGGGAGGAAAACCAACTATTAGAGGTATGCGAATTACCGTCGGGCTTGTTGTTGGATTAGTGGCTTCAGGATATTCAAACTCTGAGATTATTAGAATGTATCCATATTTGCAGGAAGAAGATATTTCTCAAGCGCTCAAATATGCAGCTTGGAGGGTTGAAGAACATGAAGAACCTCTTGATTTAGTATGAGGATACTTATTGATGTTAATCTTTCTCCGTTATGGGTAACTAAACTTGAAAAGGCCGGGTATCAAGTTACTCATTGGTCTGAGGTTGGTAAACTTAACGCTGAGGATTTAGAGATTTTTAAATACGCACGCATTAATAATCTAGTAGTCTTTACTCATGATTTGGATTTTGGTGATGTACTGGCAGTCACAAATGCTGAAAAACCCAGCGTCATCCAGTTAAGAACTAATGAACCTATACCGGAAATAGTTGGTAATCTCGTAATAAATGCACTTAAGCAATTTGAAGACAAATTAGAAAAGGGTGCACTGATTACAATTAGCCCTAAAAAAATGCGTGCACGTATTTTGCCTATCAATGACAAGGGCTAAGAATCTTTACATAGCTATTCCTGCCAATACAACAATTTCTAAACCCCAATTCACATAAGCACATCCGATTTCCATTTTAGGGTTTTTTACCTTATAATGTAAGCGCTTACATTTGTCATATAGTATTCGAATTATGATTACATCGCTTCGCAGGTATATACTGCTTCTTTTTGCTTTTCTCTTTATTGGTGAGGGTGTCTATGCTCAGGTAGATTTTCGGGAAGAAACCATTTATTTCCTGATTACAACCCGTTTTTTTGATGGTGATCCCTCCAATAACGTTCCGAATGAATGGAGTTCTTATCATCCTGATCCAAATATAAATCCATCAATTACAGATCCTGATGATGTTACCTGGCGTGGCGATTTCAAGGGATTAATCCAGCAACTGGATTACATTAAAGATCTTGGGTTTACAGCAATTTGGATTACACCCATTGTTCATAATCGTAGTCCGTTGGATTATCACGGTTATCACGCATGGGATTTTACCAGGGTAGACCCACGATTGGAATCTCCCGGTGCTACTTTTCAGGATTTGATAAACGAAGTACATGCCCGCGATATGAAAATAGTGCTGGATGTGGTTACCAATCACTCCGGACGATTTGGGATTAAAGATGTTGCTGAATTGAAGTACAATACAGACCCTAATCAACCTTGGGGGCAGGACAAAGATGGAAATCCTCTTCAGGATAATCCGGATTGGGAATACGATGGAATTACACCAAATCCCGATGATGGGAAAATCTGGAGTCGGGCGAATCTTGCCCGCTTACCCGCTCCGCATAATGAAAACTTAGCGGCATACAATTTTCCAAACTCAATAACTTATGTTGAAACCTCAGACAACGATTGGTTTCACCATTCCGGTAACGGCTTTGCGCAGGGCTACGATAGTATTGAAGATCTTTGGTATCGGGCTTTGCACGAAGACACTCCCGATTTGAATACGGGTAGCCCGGTTCTTAGAGAGTATTTAGTTGATGCCTACAGAACTTTTATTGAAATGGGCGTAGATGCTTTTCGCTGGGACACAGTAAAGCACATGAGCCACGAAGATGTCTATTATTTTTACGATGCTTTCAAAGAGATTAATTCGGATTTATTCATCTTTGCCGAAGTAACGCAAAAGCGCCATGAACTTCATGATCTGGATGAAATTAATCCCCACGCTTACACCTGGCGTCCGGATGGCTCGCCTTCTGATTTGGCAATAATTGATTTCTTTGCCATGGCAACCTTCCATCTTTTTGAGCGGGGAGATGCGATGTCAGGCGTAATGGCTGCCGCCAGATACGATCATCTGTATTCCGATCCATCCTATAATGTAACCTTTCTAGATAATCACGACTTTGGTCCAAACAACGATTGGAACCGCCGTTTTGGTAACGATGCTCATAATCTTACTGCCGCTATGAACTTCATGTTCACCTGGCGTGGTATTCCATCCGTTTATTATGGAACAGAAGTTCAATTCATGCGTGGGGCTTACACCGATATTCAATATGGCGGACACCAGCGCTCTATTGATGAAACCGGTCGTGCTTATTTTGGGGATGAAATTGAAGATGCTCCCAATCACCCTGTTTACCAGCATATTCGCAAGTTAAATGCTATGCGCCGTGCCATTCCGGCTCTTCAAAAAGGCGAGTGGCAATGGGCAGGAAATGGCGGACACCATGGCGTTGGATACATCAGAGAGTATGCTAACGAAACTACGGATAGTTATGTATTGGTAGGATTGGCCAAAGATCAATCCGTTGGATTCAATTTCACGGGCATAAGAAATGGAATTTATCGGGATGCTGTAACGGGGCATGAGGTTGAGGTTACAAATGGAAGTCTGCGATTTACAGTAGCTCCATCTTCGGCCGGTATTTATGTGTTGGATGGTCCCGGTTTGATTGGTGATTTAGGCGCCGGCTTTTTCCAATCTACAGCAGATGGCGACGGTGATGGAAACGGTGGTGGCGGAAATGGTAACCAAGGCTCCGTTGATTGGACCCCAAATCAACCTGATGCCGATGATACTATTAGGATAACCATTACAGGTGCAGATCAAGGCGCAGTTTTCCATTGGGCTGTAAATGGTTGGCAAACTCCCGATTCTGCCTATTGGCCGTCCGGTTCTCAAATTGCTGGTGAAGGTCCAGCCGTGAGAACTGCTTTCCAGGAAGATTCAAACGGAGGTTTATATCTGGATATCGGCCCCTTCAATAATCCGGCACAAGCTGTTTCAAGATTGGACTTCGTGATTAATTACGATGATGGCAGTTGGGATAATAACAGCAACAATGATTATAGAATAAATATCTCAGCGGGTTCTGATGATCCCGGTCCAGATCCTGATGCTGACGTGTACTGGACCCCAAAACAACCATTTGATAATCAGGAAATTACTATTGTGATTAGAGAGCCGGTTGCAGATGCTTATTTACATTGGGCAGTAAATGATTGGGAAACGGTTAGTCAGGTGTACTGGACATCCGGAACTCAGGCTACTGGCGGTCCTGCTGTTGAAAGTCCATTTCAGCAAACGGATGGCGACTCTTTGATATTGGTAATCGGTCCATTCAACAGATCAGAGCAGGAAGTGACGGAGGTCAATTTTGTGATTCGATATACGAATGACGAATGGGATAATAATGATGGCATGGATTACAGAATCGTTATTAGAAAAGAAGAAGATGATGACCCCGATCCAGATCCTGATCCGGAAGAAGTTCAGGTTTTTTGGATGCCTGAAAATGTGAGTAACGAAGATGAGGTAACCATTTTTGTTACAAATCCACCAAGTGATGGTAAACTCCATTGGGGAGTGAATGGATGGCAGCAAGCTAATCAAGTGTATTGGCCATCTGGAACGGCAATTTTCCAGGCAGGTCCAGCTGTGCAGTCACCTTTACAGTCTGTTGGTGAAGATACTCTGTCTATTGTTGTTGGTCCATTTAATAATGCAGCACAGGTAGTTACAGAACTAAACTTCGTGATTAGTTTTGATGACGGAAGTTGGGCAAATAATAACGAAACGGATTACACGATTCAGATATCGCAACCATCGTCTGTTGATGATCCTAATGAAGAGTTACCACAGCAAACTAGGCTTTTTGCAAATTATCCGAATCCATTCAATCCGGTGACAGAGATACGATATGAGCTCCACGAAGCCAACGACATTGTTCTCGCTGTATATGATATGTTGGGCAGAAGGGTAGCTGTCTTGCATCAGGGACCACAATCTGCCGGATTACATTCCGTCAGTTTTGATGCCTCCCGATTATCTAGTGGTGTGTATTTGTACCGCTTGGATGCAGGAATGGAAACGCACACCCGACGCATGACTTTAGTCAAATAAATTGCAACCGAAGCAACCCGAAAAAGCAAAGCCCCATTTCCATCAGGAAATTGGGGCTTTGTCGATTTAGAGAAGAAATCCCTTAAAGACAGGTATCACTAACAATTCTACCGTTAATCAAAACGGTGCAGACATTTGATGTGTATTCAAACGGATCGCCATTGAAGAGAACGATATCTGCATCTTTGCCTGCTTCCAGAGAACCGATACGGTCATCAACACCAAAAAATCTGGCAGCATCAATCGTTAGGGCGGCGAGTGTTTCATCGTAACCGAAACCGTTAACCATAGCAATGGCGGCTTCGTAAAGAACGACTCTTGTTTTGGGCACATAACCCTCATATCCGCTTTGGAAAAATACGGGAATCCCCGCAGCGTGTAGTTTTCCTGCTGTAGTGAATGAGGCACTTTGCATTTCTCCACCGGTCCGAACCATGGTAGGGTGGATGAATACCGGAACTCCGGCTTCTTTAATCTCGTCTATCAGCAAAAAGGCTTCGGCAGCACCATCCAGAATAATCTCGATATCAAATTCACGAGCAATGCGAAGCGCTGTCATGATTTCCGTTGCACGATTAGCCGTAATTAAGGCTTTGGTTTCGCCACGAAGTACATCCGCCAATGCTTCTTTGTTTAGATCGCGGGCTGGAGGATTGTCGGAATTCTGGCGATTTTTATATTCCTGAGCCGCATACAATTCTGAACGAAGCAAGGCCACTCCTTTAGAACGTGTTCCGGGACTATTGAAATTTCGTCCAACAGAAGCGCCAAGAGTCATCGCCAGAGTAACGGTTGAATCCAGAATGGATTCGCCAAGATTATTATTGCCGTCCGTTTTAATCAGCATGGTTTGTCCGCTGACCAAAGCCCCGGGTGCATGTCCTGTGTGTACGGTAGTTACTCCCAATCGCCTAATCCAATCCACAAGAGCCTCACGTGGATTATAGGCATCAAAAGCTCGTAAATCAGCTTGAATTGGGCGGGAAGTGTCTAAGGCATCCTGGTCATGCTCATAATTGAAAATACCATTCAGACCAACTACAGAACGGGCGTCAATAAGACCGGGAGTAACCACAGCTGCTTCCAGAATTTCATATCCATCAGGAACAGAAATACGGCTTTGGGTTCCAACGCGCTCAATTTTTCCATCACTGACAAGAACAATTCCTTGTTCAATGGCCTGACCGCTCATAGTGTGAACTAAATCTGCTTTAATCGCATACTTTTGAGCCAATAACTGATTTGGCAAGATCAAAAGAGCAAATACAAAAAGTGTTATACATTTAAACATGATGATTTTCCTCTCTTAATTAATCGTGGCCATGGCCGTAATGTGAATGGAGAATATCCTGAAATACACCTTCACCGCCGGTGTAGAATTTCAAATGCTCAGGATCACTGCGATCAAATACTTTTTCGCCATCTATCCAGGTTTCCAAAATTCTGGTATAGACCGAAAATGGATCACCATCAAGAATTACAAAATCGGCATCTTTACCGGCTTCTAATGAACCCACTCTGTGATCTAAATCCATCATGCGGGCACCTGCAATCGTTAGGGATTCCAAGGCTTTTTCACGGGATAATCCGGCACGCATTCCCAGAGCCGCCATTCGCAAGAACAGTCTGGAATCGGTAACGCCGTCATCGGTATGGTAGGCAAAATCAACGCCGGCATCTTCCAAAGCTTTACCGACTTTATAAAGTAAATTGACGGCTTCAAGCTTTCCACCGGGAGTGTCTAAAGCAATAATAGAAGCGGGGACACCTGCTGCGGCAATTTCGTCTGCAACTTTCCATCCTTCGCTAACATGATGCAAAACTACTCTGAAGTTAAACTCTTGGGATAGACGGATGGCAGTCATTATATCATAATGTGTATGCGTGTGGAAGTGCACAATTCTGCGACCTTCCAAAACTTCTACCAGTGGTTCCAATTCAATATTTCGTGCCGGCATTTTCTCTGGATCACCGTCAGCATCAATAATACGTTGTTGGTATTCCTGAGCACGAACTAATAATTGGCGCACAAGAGAGGTAGACTTCGCTCTCGTTCCGGGAAAGGGGGGATTGGCGCGAATGGAGTTGGTGCCATTGGCAAATTTAATTCCACCCGTCACTCCCTGCAGGCGATCATCTTCTATCATTAAATCATAAATTGTGCGTCCCCATCTTGGTTTCAGATATACGGTTTGTCCGCTAATCAGATGTCCTGAGCCTGGCATCACGTTGACCGTTGTAATTCCACCGGCGCGGGCTTTTTTGAAGGTATCGCTTTGCGGATTTATGGCATCCAGAATACGAGTGTCGGGATGCATGGCTGAAGAGCGATCTCCGCCATCTCCTCGGCCTATGTGTGAGTGCGTATCAACGATTCCGGGCATGATAATTTTTCCCGAAACATCAATTTCATCTGATCTCCTTGGGATTCGAACCTGGCCTTGCGGACCAACGGCTACGATTTTACCATTTTGGATTACCATAACTCCATTTTCAATTTCATCGCCCGTAACAGTGATGAGAGTTGCTCCTGTAAAAACCTGCGCCCGTTCCTGCGCGTAGATGTTTGATGCTGCAAACATAAAAGCCAGAAAAAGCAGACTCAGTCGAGATATAAACATATATGTGCCTCTTTTGTGATTGTTGGAAGATTTGACAGGCAATTAGAATAGCTTATCAAAGCAGAATTTTCAAACGATGGAATGCAGAATGATTTTTTTTTACATATTTCCGATTAGGTTTTGGATAATCATAATTATCTGTTAATCTTTGAAGCATATAAAAACGATATATTTATGGTCTGTATATTCTTAGCAATTGGAGATATAAAATGATGATATCGGTTTTAAAGGTATTCCTGGTCTTATTTTTCTTTGGCTCAACTGTTTCTTACGCTCAACAAATCACGGTTATTTCTGAATACCTGCCACCGTTTGAGTATTTAGATGAAGAGGGTCAACCAACAGGTATCAATGTAGATTTGGCTCGTTTGGTTTTTGACCGCATGGGTGTAGATGCCGAGTTTATTATTCGCAGAGAGGGAGACCGAGCCTTAACCAGAGCGCAAAATGGCGAAGTAGATTTAATTCTATCAGTTTCTTATGTGCCTGAGCGCGAAGAATTTTTGGTCTATCCTGCGAATTTTTCTCAGGGGCAAAACCAAATGTGGGTTTCAGAATATGTGTTTTTTAGCAGAACTGAAATGCGTGATGAATATACTCCCTTAACCAATCTTGAAGCTATCAAATACGCCGGCTTGTCTGTTGGAATTATTGAGGGGGTTTCTTACGAGCCCGAATTGTGGGAAGCCGATTTGAACCTTGTTAAAAGTTCAGATGAACGTGCAAATTTCGAACGCCTGCTGGCCGGTGAAATTGATCTAATCCTAACCGACAGAACCCTTGGTGATATGTATGCCCGCCGAATGGGAGTGCGTGATGATTTAGCCATACTGCCACAATCCTATTTTTCAAAACCTTACACTATTGCAATTTCAAAAGGAAGCTCAATTGAAGACAAAGAGGCATTTTTAGAAGCCTTTTTTACAGAGCTTGATGATTTGCGATTGCGTGGAATGGCAAGAACTATCTTTCTGCAACACATGAGAAGATAATGTAGGCAAACATCTCAAGATTGCCAGTCTGAAGTATAGATACGTAGAAATTTTTCGAGAATTTAAATAAACTAATCAATGAATTATAAAACGTTGCGGGAAGCAAATTATGCTCGTCAACAGGAGTGGGACACAGAAAATAGAATCACCCTGTCTTATCGTGGAAATGAATTAGCCGGAGAAGTAGGTGAGGCATGCAATCTGATAAAGAAACTTGAAAGGGAGCGTTTAGGAATTAAAGGAAGCAGGGCTACCCGTGAACAGTTAGCCGAAGAATTGGCAGATGTTATGATTTGCCTTGATTTGATTGCCATGCACGAAGGAATTGATTTGGTAAAAGCAGTTCAGGATAAATTTAATGCCACTTCTAAGAAATACGAACTCGAAACTCGCTTAGAACTTTCTTCTTAATCTTTTGGTCTCATAAACTTTACATTGGGGTAATCTTAAGAGCCCCATCACTTTCTATATTTACGACAGAAAAAGCATATTTATATGTTTTCTGTTCTCGGAAATAGCAAGAATACAAAAGCCCGTTTGAAAGCGGGCTTTTTTGTTAACAGCTGGCACATCTATAGTTTTTCAATCATGTCCGAAT
>SKIC01000313.1 GCA_007116685.1 Balneolales bacterium | reverse complement strand
TCATTGTCCTTTTGGTATCCGGCGTATCTAATTAATTTATTATTCCAAAATCTTATGGAGCTGTTATTTTCAGGATGGCGTGGAGCAAATACTGCGATAGCTGATTTTATTTTACCGTCATTTGTAGCAAATTTTAAATAATCACATGTAGCATTAAAAATATCATCAGGATGTTTTAACTCTCTGTAATCTAAAACTGATAAGCTATTATAAAATAACCTTCCAATACATCTCGTACTGTTGCGCCAGGCTAGTTTAGCCCCAAAAAGTAATTCCTCATAAGTATGAGTATACGCACCCGTATTGGCTATTTCTGTTGCTATTTCCGCCAGTCTTTTTTCGGGATTAGAGAACTTTGTTTCATGCGCAAATTGATGAATAAAGGAATTCGCTTTTTCTAATAGCATAGAGTAAAATTAAAGATTACTGTCTTCCCAAAAGTAAGACAGATTTATGAATAGGAAATGAGTTTGATTTTCATAATTGGTGAAACCAACTGTAATAAAAAAGCCTTGAAGAATTTTCATTCCCCAAGGCTCAGTAAATGGTGGCATAAATTAATTAAATCTATTTCACCAGCATCATTTTGCGAGTGAGATTTTGACCACTGCTGGTTTGCATACGGTAGATATACAAGCCGCTTGCCAGGCTTCTTCCATCAAAGAATACCTGATGACGTCCGCTTTGTAATTGTTGATTATCAACCAGAGTTGCCACAGTTCGTCCGGTAATGTCGTAAACCACTATACTTACGGTGCTATTTGAAGCAAGCTCATAAGAAATGGTAGTTACAGGATTGAATGGATTTGGGTAATTCTGTGATAACTCATAAACATAAGGACGATCATCGTCTGTAGAAGCCGTGGATGATGTAGTGAAACTAAAAGGGCTAGTCCAGTCGCTGGTTTCGCCATTGAATGTTCCGCGTACTTGCCAGTAGTAGGTAGTATTCACATCAAGCTCGCTGCTTAAAGTGTACTCCATAGAATTCAGATTAGAAGCCTGATACACAACCTGGTCAAAATTGCTGTTTTCCGATACACGAAATGAAAACGTACCGTCATCAACAGAGCTTTCCCATACCAAGGTTGGAGTGAGACTAACATCAGAAGCGCCATTAGCAGGGGAGAGAAGCGCAATAGGGTTTGCATCTACTATGATTTCATCTTCACCACCGGCTTGTTTGTATCGCTCTCCAAATTCCTGAATAAACTCATTCGCTACTCTGGAATTGTGAACAATCAGCGTATTCTCGTCATTTCTTGTATTTGCATTGTTTGACCAGTTATGCGAGCCGGTGATTACTTTCGAATCCCAACGGTCATTCTCGCCATCAACGATAGCATATTTATGGTGTAATAAACCACCGTGTGTACTGGTTTGGAAGTGGTGGACATCAGCCCAACCTTGCAAATATTCGAAATCACTACCGGTAACATTCACATCACCCACAACACCTCTTACCGTTACTCCCTGATTAAAGCGGGCGAGCATAGTATTCGATATAGGACGTCTTGTAATAAGATTCAAGCCAAGATTGATACTGTGCTGAGCGCTACTCAAAGCTCGGTTGATTTGTGCCTCCGTGTTTGCTTGTGGGCTGAAATATAATTCAACTTTTGTGTTGTCATCCCCAATGAAAAATACGGAGGCGTTTACTACTTCTTTATTTGAGCTAAAACGTGCATTTGAAGCATTAAAATCACCGGATTCGGCACCCCACATTTGGTTAAACTCCCGAACATAAGCTCTTGCCAAAGCAACATCCTGAATATTTAACATATTCTGATATTGATTGATAGTACCATCCTGAGTGGCATTCCATGAACTGGTTACTACCCATGCTCTGGAAGGATCTGTGTGATCATAATCGAAAATGGCGAATTTGTTATGCATTTGCTCACTACTTGTTGCCCGAGCAGATTTTACACCATTATTTACTAATCGATCATGAATGGCATTCGGATTACCTGTGTGATTACTAATTATCACGCGAATATCCACACCTCTGTTGTGAGCACTCAAAATTGCACTTGCAATATCATCGCCCGGATCACCACTAATATTATAGAAGGCAAATACGGCATTTCGCTCAGCGGCATCAATTCTGCTGATTAGCTGTTGTGCAAAGTTTATATTTTGTGCTGCTTCCTGAATTGTAGCCAAAGAATGATCTACGTGACGATTGAAGTAGCTCAAAATTTGTCCGGTATTACCTTGTGGTGAACCTGTGCTAGACAATACGATATTAGTTGCACTGGTATCAGTTTCGATAGCAGATCGCAATTGCACTTTATAAGTAGTTGCGGCTTGCAGTCCTGAAATGGTTACTTCATGAGAATTCGTTGATGCAGGATTTGAGACACAACCAATTTCCAATTGGCGAGTTAATCCATAGCAAACTTCGGAATGACCATCTAATTCGGTTTCCCAGGAAAATGTAATGGATTCGGCTGTTGCTCCGGTTTCAAAAGGAGGTGCCGTTAAAATGATTGGACCGTCGCTAGCTTCGCGGATATCCGTTCTGCTGCGTGGCAGAAGTTGGTGAGTGGTATTGAATCTACCGGCAACACCTGTCGCATTTGCAGCACCGGAAGGAATGGGTGCTCCTGCAATATCAGTAAAGTTATCTACACGAAGTTGACCGTTTGTCCCATCATTGATGGTGTAGTTTGTACCTCCATTAAATACGCCGGTATCACTGAAGGTGAAATTTCGAATTGAAACGAATTGAGACTCAAAAGCGCCACTGTTTAATTGAGATAGCGTAATGATTTCAGGAGATAGCGTTCTGTTTCCTTCAGGATACACACTATGAGAGACGTCATTCACGATTTGCAACAACTGGTGGAAACTGCCAATTTCTCCTGTTACTACTAGAGAGTCACCATGTTGGATATCTAAATCCCAGTTTTCTCGCATCAAATTTCCATTGTACCAGGCAATACCGGCAGTTTCATCCTGAAAGTAAACCGGACCTCTGAATTCATCGGTAACAGTAACCCAACCGGCAACGGTAACTAGTGTACCTGCGGGTAGATTTCTGGCTTCAGAAATTGGAATAGGCTGCGAAGTGTCAAGGACTTCACCCTGAAGGTTCAAAATGAATGTTTGATTATCCGGGTCATTAGTTTGTAGTGTGAGCCCACCCGCATAGGTACCAGGATTATTGTTGCTGAATCTCAAAGTGAAATTTCTTGATTCCAGAGTTCCAAGAGTAACTTGAAAATCATCGTTTGAGGAAAAACCATTTCCTGTGATAGAAAATCCGGAAATCACTAAATCCTCATCCCCACGATTTCTGAGAGTTACTTGCGTAGTAGCTTCATTTCCCGGTGTAATTAACGGAAATTGATAAGAATCTCCATTTACTACGTCTTCGCCGTCAATTCTAACAGTAAGCGCAGGGTTTACCTCGGTATCCTCAATTACTTCACCAGCTACCTGAATACCATTTAACCTCCATTGACCACCGCCGGTTGTACTTCTGCTTCCATTATCCCAGCCAATAATTTTTACTTCGGCGTTTTCAATGTTCTGCAACTGGCTGAAGGACGTTAAATCTATATCATTTAAGCGTGTATCGTTTGCCGCAACATTGCTCTCAAAAACAGAAATCCCATTTATGGTAACAGTCATTGCGGAAGGGCCGGCATTTGTTGCTCTATCTTCAATAGAGATGTTGGATAGAGTAAATGCGGATGCAGAAGTAGTGCTAATTGTAAAAGAAAGGTGCTTTCCGTCGTTAGCACTTGATGCTGCCCATCCAGCATTACCTTGGAAATACGGTAATGGGCGAGTCCAACTTGTAGCTTGCGCACTTCCCCAAACAGTTGCTCCATCGGAAAAGTCAGCATTGGTTCCGGTGATACCAATTGCGGGATCAATGGGAGCTAAGGACTCACTACCATCTTCCATTAAATATTGGATGATGGTTTCCTGAGCATATAATTGCTGAGTAACAGCAATATTTATGATAAAAGAAAAGAGGAGGGTGGTAGCCAATAATTGGGCTACACTTCGAAATGAGAGAAATGATCGCATTGTATTAGAACTTGGTTGTGTGAAAACAGAGAATTGCTCACTTTGAAAAATTCTACAGTCAGAAATTACTCTTTAATATGGGGATGGTACAAATTATGATAATGTTAACCACTCGTCCAAAAGTTTAATTAAGATACACATATTATATTTCATTGGAAGCGCTTTGCAATTCTTTGCAAATTATCGGAACTTATGTTACTGCTCAAGTATCAAAAACGTGACATATACTTATTGGATATACTTGTAACTCAATAAAATAGAACGTATTTGATATCACAATTCCTGAGCTGTATATATTACGCTAATGTAAAATTGTGGGAATTTGAGAACATCTCTCTTCATTTTACTGTCAATTTCTGATACCTTAGCAACGCAAACATAAAAGAGTTTTTTAAATCTCAGTACATGAAACATCGGCTACCGACACTTTATATTTTAATTTTTGCTTTCCTTTTACCCACGCTCACCCAAGCGCAGATTCCTTTTGAGCGAAGAGTGGTTGACGTTAGTAATTTGGGTATAGCCTTCACCAACTACGGTACTATTGGAACACCAAACGTTCGTAACAACCCCTCCGGGCCAGAGAGTATGCAATATCCTTCCGGTTCAGGAACAGAACACTTGTTTGAGGCCGGAATTTGGATCGGTGCCATATATGACGGAGCTACTACCGTTTCCAGCTCTGCAATTACTGACGGTGCAGGATATGCGCTAGGTAAAGCAGGATTTGAGTTTACTGCTGATGCCGGTTTTCTGGAAATCTCTTCTTTACCTAATTCCCCATTTTTTAGTCCTCAGGCAATTTCACATCAGGACTTAATTACTGAGTTTACGGATCGTAACACCATTATTGGAAACACACCAATATCTGCTCACGAACAACCTATTTATGCAGATGTTAGAATGACATCATATAACTGGAATTTCGGTTTTTCTGAGGCTTTAACAATAGTTAAATACGATATCACCAATAATTCACACATACACATAGGGGATGGTAATCCGGAAAGTGGTGTGACTTGGGAGCAAGTTTATTTTGGAGTTTACTCAGATTTGGTTGTTAGAAACATTAATACCACGCTGGAAACCGGAGGGGCCTTCTTTAATAAAGGTGGTACGCAATACATAGACAGTTTGGCTGCTCTATACGTTTTTGATGCCGGTTCAAATGACCTACCTAGAACAAATACCTATGGTGCTACTGTAATCTTAGGTTCAGAATATCGTGGTGTTGAATTTCACCCTCGTTATGCAGATCAGGTTGAAGCCGTAGGTTTAGATGTACCTAGAGTAGGGCCTTCGTATTGGTCATTTTCAGCGGGACTCGGTGATTTTGTTCGTCCAAACGATGACTTACAGAGATATCAGCGATTAGAGGAGGTTTTCCCTTATCAACAAAACGCTCTAACTCTTCGTGATGGCGGACGAAATGAAGACGGTAATTTCATTCAGTTGAACAAAATTGGCCCTTATCCAACAGTTGAACCCGGCGAAACTGTTACTATATATATAGCTTTTGTTGCCTCTTTGATGCCAGAGCAAAACAGAAACCAATTACCTATTCAGTTTAACCCAACTATCGATACTGATTTCAACCGACAACCATTAATTGAAAATATCGACTGGGCTTACCGAATATTTGAGGGTCAGGTTGATGAAGATGGTCAGAGAACACGATTTCTTGTACCAGAACCTCCTGCAGTTCCTCAATTACGAGTTGAACTGGAGGCTGGTCGCGCAGTTTTATACTGGGATCAGGAATCTGAATTTAGTGTTGATCCAATTAGTGGCGAGATGGATTTTGAAGGTTACCGAGTGTATCGCTCTCAGCTTGGTGCTGATTTAGCCGGTGGTATTACTGCATCCGTTCCGCAATTAATCAGAGAATGGGATATTCCTGGTAATGATGTAGGTTTTAATACCGGTTTTGATGAAGTCCGCTTGGTTGAGCCCATCACTTTCCCGGATGACGATACAGAGTATTGGTACCGATTTGAAGTTGATGGTTTGTTGAGCGGATGGCAATACGAGTTTTCGGTAACTGCATTTGACAGAGGAGATGATGGCGTTGAAAGCCTTGAATCTTCCAGAACAGCTAATGCCGTGCGTGTTTTCCCGGGAACTCCGGTTAATGAGGATTTCGAAAGTGGTGATTTAAAAGTTGGTGTTTACCCTAACCCTTATCGTGTAAATGCTGCCTGGGACGGAGGAACTCCCTTCACCAGAAAATTAAACTTCTATAATTTGCCTGCCAGAGCAGAAATTAGAATCTATACACTCGCTGGAGAAACTGTTGCTAATCTCAGCCATGATGCCTCTACTTATATAGGCTCAACTAGATGGTTTAACGACTTTAGCGATAATAATAGAATTCAATCAGGTGGTGAGCATTCCTGGGACTTGCTTTCCGAAGCAAATCAAAATTTAGCTACAGGTCTCTATCTCTTTAGTGTTAAAGATTTAGATTCCGGTGCGATTCAAACAGGCAAATTTGCCGTGATCAAGTAATTTATTACTAACCAAAACAAAACAAACATGAATAATATGTTACGAAAAATTCTTTGTGTACTTCTTTTAGTAGGTTTTGGCGCTACTCTAAGTGCTGAAGCTCAACAAAGAGTTACCTTACGCGATTTGAACACGTATCCAGAAGGTACTCTAAACTCGGTAAACGATATCCCAAATCATCCATTAGTTGGAGAATTTGTGGAATTTACTGCTGTAATTATTGGGTATCCCAGAAATTCTGGTTTGGCTAACCCAATTGGTGATTCCGATCCTATTCAAATTGGTAGAATTCACGTTTTTGTGGTAGATACAACCGCGGCCTCTGAAGGGCGTGAAGGTATGTATATGCAGATTGTACAGGGCTCCGGACAGGATACTTTCGAAATTTTTGAAGGGCTTGAAAGAGGCGATATTATTGATGTTACCGGTAGTTTGACATTTTTTGGTAACACAGGTCAGATGACTGTTGATGAAATTGACTTTGTTGGTTCAACAGAAAGCGAAGATTTTGCCCGATATCGTCCATTACTTGAGCCCATCACTGTTGATATGCAAGAGGTGAACAGATTAACAGAAGCAGGATATGAGATAGTTCTTGAGAATTATTCCAACTTTGTTAATCGTTATGTTCGATTCAACCAAGCTACTGTTGTTAACAACAGCATTAACGACACAGGTCGCCCTTGGTTCTACATTCGTCAGGGAGAAGGAAATATTTATTCCACAGATACTTCCTTGCGTTTCCGTAATGACAGATCGGTAAACAATTATCGTGATGGCTATAATGTCCGCCGTGATGAAGATGGCCCATATCGTCCACCAGCACCTGGTGCTGTAGTAGAAGCAAGTGGCTTCTTGGTAGTAAATGGATTTGATCCTGATAACATTGACGGGCCAGAAACTACATTTAACCTTGCTATGTGGGATGATGGTGTGGTTTGGAGAGGTTCTTTTGGAGATGCTAGCAGAGAAACTCCAGAGGGATGGCCTAATGATTTACAAATTCTTGGTTTCCCACCATCATTTGCTGATTATTCAATTAGTTCTACACTGCCAAGCCCAACCGATCAGGTTGAAATCAACGTAAGAGTTGTACCTGCTGATGAAGGTGATGATTTGACTTCTGTTAATGTTGTCTATTCAGCATCAAATGCAGAAGAACCAGTAACTGCACCAATGGAAGTAGTTAATGAAGCTAATATGGAATATCGTTTTACGTTTCCTGCATTTCCTGAATTTACTAGCGTAACTTTCCGTATAGAAGCAAACACAACTGTTGATGTTGATGGCACTCCTCTTGATATTACAGGTTCACTTCGCGATGGTGATCCGGATGAATTCGATGAGCCCGTTGACTTACGTTTCTTCGTACTTGATGGCGATATCGACAACATCGCAGTAATTAACCGTACTGCCGGTGATGTTAGAGATGCCAGCCCATTAGCTGCCTTTGATGATGAGTTCAACATGGATATTGAGGCAACTGTAGTTTCAGGTGTTGAAGATGGTTTCATCGTTATACATGACAGCAACAATCCTTGGAGTGGTATTTTCATTGTGAATAATGAAGTAACAGATAATCTCTCAAGAGGAGACAGAGTTAGAATTACCTCCGCAGTAGTTGGAGCTTCATTTAGCAATAACTTCCTGACTATTCCTTCAGGTTCTATTGAAGTATTAAGCTCTGGTAACGATGTAGAGGATTTAATTCCTGTTGTTACACCATCTGATATTGTTAGAACTGCTAATCGTGGTGCTGAATATAATGGTATGCTCGTGAGAGTAAACGATGTTTATGCTTTCACTTCACAAGCTGACGCTCCTGCTAGTGATTTCGGTGAGTGGGCAATAGCTGCACAAGGTGATACAGAAGACGTAGCGGCATTGAGAATTCGCGGAAACCTTGCTGTTAACCCAATTAACCCTACTACAAATATTCCTGCCGGCTTTAATGCTCACGTTAAAGAGGGTAATGAATTTGATGCCGTTTATGGTGTACTGAGTTTCTCATTCAGTAATCCAAAACTTGCCTTGAGAAGCATTGATGACATCGTACCAGTAGAAGGTGGAGATATCACTTTCCCTGTTAGAAATATCAATTTATTTGAGCCCGGTCCTGGTGCATTAATCGTTGTT
>SKIC01000184.1 GCA_007116685.1 Balneolales bacterium | reverse complement strand
TAATATCTAATTAATTATAATCTGCTCCCTTGCGGATTTTAAAAAATCGCCGTCCATAACTAATGGTTGAATAAACAAGTATGGCCAGAGATAACCATTTCAATACTAAAATTACGGGTGTCATATCGTCAAGCAAAACCTGTTCAAACCAATCATTAAAAAATACGGCTAACCAATACAAAGAAAGCACGTTCACTGCAATCTTTCCGGACCACGTGGACATAGCTACTTTACCCCGCATTCGTTTTATTCTCAAAGAGCCAATAACTATCAACAAATCCCGACCTACTACCACTCCCAGGAACCATGTGGGTATTAAGCCGAGCCAGGTAGCGTAAACGAATAAAATGACAGCGCAAATTTTATCAGCAAGTGGGTCCATTACTTTGCCAAGTTCAGTAATTTGATTCAATTTCCGGGCTGCTAAGCCATCCAAATAATCAGAAACCAAGGCGTAAATCAGCAATCCTGTAACCCAGCCGGTGATTTGCTCTCCAGACTGTTGGTGTAAAATGATAATCGGTATTGGAATAAGCGCACGGGTAAACGAGATGAAATTAGACAACGTCGCGATGTTGTTTTTTACCTGAATTTTGTACCCGTCTATGTTTTCGTTTTGTTCCAATACGATTAACTAAGAATATTTTATAAGTTTTATTCAGATTCTTTAGAAAGTCTTCTGATTACTGTCTAATGAATCTGCCTTAAAATGTTTATCGTTACTACTATTCTATATCCATCTGAGCAAAAATTAAACCGCCTTTGATATCTGGACTCACTTTAGACATTAAAATTTTGCAATGAGGCAGAATACGAGCATTAGGTCGTATTATCAAAACCAGTATTTTTGAAAACAGCCTAATAGCATGGCATAGAATTCGCTGCATCGTATACAAAATACGAATTTGAGATCATTTTATGGATAACAGTATAAATCTGACTGAAAAAAAAATTACCAGTAGAAACGTTTATAATGGGGCTTTATTAAACGCATTTAGGGATGAGGTTGAACTACCTGATGGAAATACCTCGGTTAGAGAGTGGATAAAACATCCCGGTGCCTCCGCAGTTTTGCCTGTTTTTAGTAATGGAGATGTAATGTTAATCCGGCAATTTCGGTATCCCTTACACAAAGAATTTCTGGAAGTTCCTGCAGGGAAAATTGATGCCGGCGAGCCACACCAAACTACCGCTGTACGTGAACTCGAGGAAGAAACAGGATTAATTTCGAAAAACATTCAGCTTATCGGACATTTTTACCCCTCCATTGGTTACACAGATGAAGTAATTTATCTCTATGTGGCATGGGACCTTGAACAAAAAACCGAAGACTCTGATGCTGATGAATTTATGATTCCAACACGCATTCCTTTTTCTAAAGCATTAAGTATGGTAGAAAAGGGTGATATTACAGATGGGAAAACCATGGCTTGTTTGTTTAAAGCATTCTTTTGGTGGAAGCGCAATGCCCCATTTTCAATTGATTTAGGACATTAAGAAGAGAAATTATGTAACTTACTCAGTTACTTTTTTTGTGATATAATCATACATGGCCAAACCGGATAAAAATAATACAACATCAGCCTCTGCTACTGATAATAATCAGAAGCACATTGCCAATTCCGGTTACGACAAAAAGCGTTATCGTTTTGATCCCCTCCGACCTTACAAAGGTTTATTGCGGAGATTTATTCAAATTCAAAGGCACCTTATCGGTATGTTTGCCGGCGGACTTCTGGCCTATGTTGCTTCGCTTCCTAAATACAAAAAAAAGGGACTCAGATCTCTAATCGCTCGCGTCACAGCTTTTTTTATTCGCCCATTTGTACTAAAAGAAGTCCGGAATAAATCTTTTCCACAACAATTGCGGCGGCGCCTTGAATTACTTGGTCCAACCTATATCAAACTCGGTCAAATTCTCTCGCTCAGGGAAGATATCCTACCCAAAATTATCACTGAAGAGTTAAAAAACCTCTTAGACAGACTACCCGAAGTTCCCTACGAAAATATCCTTGAAATTATACAGGAGAATATGTTCTCACCTGTAGACGAGGTTTTTGAATCCATTGACCGCAAAGTTCTAGGCTCCGCATCTATTGCACAAACACATCTGGCAAAAATCAAAGATGGTGATACCGTAGTTCTGAAAATTATGAAACCGGGAATTCGGGATACGGTTCTGACAGATATCACCTTACTCAATTTGTTAGCTCATTTTTTGCAATGGGCTATTCCTCAATATCAGCCAAAGCAGTTGATAAATGAGTTTTGCACATATACACTCAAGGAAGTCGATTTCAAAAATGAAATTGATAACGCAGAAATTTTTTCTACCAACTTTTCGGATTGCGAAGATATTCGTTTCCCAAAAATCTACCGGGATTTAAGCAATGAAAACGTCATCTGTATGGAGTTTATGGATGGCTACAAACCCGGCGACCCCGAAACCAAAAGTTTATCTCAAGAGCAACGCTATAGATTGGTAGACCTGGGTGCACAAGCAATTATCCGAATGTTGTATAAAGATGGATTCTTCCATGCTGATTTACACCCAGGGAATCTAAAAATACTTCCAAATGCTCAGGTTGGATTTATTGATATGGGGATGGTTGGGCGTTTTGAAGAAGACACTCGGCGTAAAATGCTCTACTATTTTCATGCGCTAGTTAGTGGGGATATTTCCGGCGCTACCCGTTATCTCACCGGCTTGGCTACTTTGGGTCCTGGTGGGAATATGAACGCTTTTAAAAGATCTGTTGCTGATTTACTCCGTCGCTACTATCAACAAGCCAAGTACGGAGATTTCAGTCTGGCCCAGATGATTCTCGAATCAACGGCTATTGGCGCCCGGCATAAAGTTTTCTTCCCTGTTGAAATGACACTTATGACCAAAGCTCTCGTCACTTTTGAAGGCGTTGGTAAGATTATGGATCCGAGTTTAGACATCACCGAATTATCACGGAAGCATGTTAATAAAATCTTCATGGATCAGTACAGCCCGCGTTCTATAGCCAAAGAACTTATGCGTGGAACGCCTGAATTGGCAGATATTTTAATGCGTTCACCAAAAATTCTGGCAGACAGCCTTCGTTATTTAGAAGAAAATGTAAACGAAGCACCAATCTATCAAAGAACACCAAAAGGCATTAGAAGTTCTATTCTAGCTGGTGCATGTATTATTGGTGGAAGTATAACCGTTGTAATGGGTGGACATTGGGCATTATGGGGAGGCTTGTTTACGGTTGGTTTTTTGCTGTCCCTTTTTGGTAAATAATTTCATTTACACTGTATTCATCTAAATTGGATATTTTTAGATTCTATTTTCATAAGCTTTTCGAAAGATGACGAATTTATTTAAATCCATGAAAGACCCGGTTAGCGGTCTGACTCATTTAGCTGGTACATTGCTCTCCGTACTGGGGCTAATTTTCCTTATTTCCCGAGCATTGGCCTATGGGGAATCCCAACACCTGATTGCATTTACCGTTTTTGGTGTAAGTATGATATTGTTGTACTTAGCCAGTTCTCTGTATCATTTACTTCCTTTATCGGAAAAAGGTCAACTCATACTCCGGAGGTTTGATCACATGATGATTTACGTGCTCATTGCCGGTACATACACGCCATTATGTATGATTTTATTAGAAGGATTTATGAGTTGGGCGCTATTTATAGCAATTTGGTCATTAGCCGCTCTTGGCATTTCATTTAAACTAGTCTGGTTTAATGCACCTACATGGCTATCCTTATTACTTTATTTACTCATGGGGTGGTTAGCTGTATTGGTAATGCCTACACTTTGGCAGGTTCTCCCGTTTGCTGCCATCTTCTGGGTTTTTATGGGAGGATTGGCTTACACCATAGGTGCTGTTATTTACGGTTTACGTAAACCGGATCCCTTTCCGGAAGTATTTGGCTTTCATGAAATTTGGCACATCTTCGTAATGGTTGGTACATTCTGTCACTTCTGGTTTGTTTATGACTACCTCTCATTCTATTAGTTGGAATGATTTTAACTCATAAATGATTGACAGAACATAATATCAACCAATACCTTAGAATATGTCCCGCCCATTTATTTTAGCTACTGCAGCCTGTTTGTTCTTCAGTCTATTCCTTGTTGATTTAGTTTCCTCCCAACCCACACATCCTCGTCAAAGCCCTATTGATATCAGCAGAACCATGCTGGGCGATACGTATATCAAAGCTGTTTATGGAAAACCCTACAAAAGAGATCGTGAGATATTCGGCGAACTAGTTCCATTTGGAGCTGTTTGGAGAACCGGAGCTAACGAGGCAACGGAAATTATTTTCACCTCAGATGTTCATTTTGGCGGTGAAAGAGTGGAAGCTGGAATCTACTCCCTATTCACTATCCCAAATGAAAACTCCTGGACCATCATTTTGAACGAACAGCTGGGAGCATGGGGTGCGTTTCGGTATGACCAATCAAAAGATGTGCTAAGAATTGAATCCCCTGTTCACTCATTAGATGAATCTCAGGAAGCGTTTCAAATCACGTTTGAAACCGAGGAAGATGGAAGTAAAACGATCATGAGTTTGACATGGGATAAAGTCCGAGTATCAGTTCCGATTACAAATCCTTAGCCGACTTTTTCTCATTTTTAAGGATTTCCAATTCTGATTTCAATTTCTTTGTCAAACCGCTCACTACGAGGGTATAAGAATCCAGAATCCACTGCTCAATAATATCATCTGAAATGGTTCCATCCATTACGATGGTATTCCAGTGCTTTTTATTCATGTGATATCCCGGGTTTACAGCCGAATACAATTCTCTGAGTTCTACTGCTTTTTCGGGATTACATTTCACGTTTATGCTTTCAAAATCATCCACATCACAGGCAGTAAACATTTTCCCCATTACTTTGAAAACAAGTGTGTTTTCATCAAAAGGGAATTCTTCTGTGGTTCCGGGCAAAGCAATACAGAAATTTCTATAATCTAACACATCCATACATCATCGCATTAGTGATTACTATCTTCAACCAAATTTAGGAAAATATGAGCGTTACTCGTCGTGATTTTATTCTGAATTCTCTAATGGCTGCCGGTTTACTTGGAATGCCAACTTTTGCCTTTTCAAAACAGCAAAGCGGACAGTTTCAGTCTCTTCGCAGAAATGTTGGTATTTATTCAAATCGGGGCGGTACTATTGGATGGCTTATCAACAGAAGAGGTGCCGTTGTTGTGGATACGCAATTTCCGGATGAAGCCAATGCTGCCATAATCGGGTTGAAAGAGCGACAAAGACGTTCCGGTTTACTGGATGCCGTAATAAATACGCATCATCACGGAGACCACACCGGTGGAAATGGCGTTTTTCGTGAGTACACCAAAACCATAATCGCCCATAAAGAAGCCAGAAATTACCTTGCGGCCACTACCAGTAACGAAGCTATGCTTCCCGATACCGTTTTTGATAATCACCACCAATTATCAAGTGGCGACGAACGCATCCACCTGAATTATTACGGAAAAGCACATACTAGCGGTGATGCCGTTATTGTTTTTGAGCGCGCCAATATCATCCATATGGGCGATTTAATGTTTAATCGCGTTCATCCTTTCATTGATACGGGTTCTGGAGCTAGTATCAAAGGCTGGGCGGATTTATTGAAGAATGTCCGTAATACTCACGATAACGATACGCAATACATTTTTGGTCATGGGCATCAGGAATTTGGCGTTCTGGGTTCTTCTGCTGATGTTCATCACTTCCAAAACTATCTCGAAGCCTTATTGAGTTACGCCCATGATGCTATAGCGAAAGGCAAAAGCAAAGAAGAATTTCTTGAAACCGAAAGCATGAAAGGTTTTGAGAATTTCGTGAGTTTTGGAGCCAGACTTTCTCTAAGAGCCAATCTTGAAAAAGCATGGGATGAGATTTGTGCTTAAATAAACGCTTTCAAAAGTAAATATCCGTAGTTTCCTGCATGTCAGATTTTAAACTTCATTCCCCTTTTCCACCAGCCGGTGATCAGCCAAAAGCCATTAAAGAATTAGTTAGTGGTTTACAGAACGGCGATAAATATCAAACTCTCTTAGGAATTACCGGATCGGGAAAAACGCGTACCATTGCCTCAGTAATTGAGCAAGTACAAAAGCCAACGTTAGTGATGAGCCATAACAAAACTCTGGCTGCGCAGTTGTACCGGGAATTAAGCGATTTTTTTCCTGAGAGCTGTGTGGAGTTTTTTATCTCCTATTACGATTACTATCAGCCGGAAGCATACATCTCTCAACAGGATAAATACATTGAAAAAGATTTATCCATCAATGAGGAAATTCAACGGCTCAGGCTTCGAGCAACCAGTTCCCTTCTATCCGGACGCAGAGATGTTATCATCGTTTCTTCGGTTTCGTGTATTTATGGGATTGGTTCGCCTTCCGAATACAAACGCCTGATTATACAACTTGAAACAGGAATGGAAATCCCCAGAAATAAACTGCTATATGACTTAGTGGATTTGCATTACACACGTAATGATTTTGAGTTTAAACGAGCCACGTTTCGGGTTCGAGGCGATCAAATTGATTTGATTCCGGCGTATTCTGAACACGCTCTGCGCCTGACTTTTTGGGGCGAAGAAATCGAAGAAATGCAGGTTTTTGATCCGGATACCGGGGAAATTCTCGAATCTGTTGATTCCTTCACCATATATCCTGCCTCCCACTATGTAACCACAAAAGGCACTCTGGAGCGCTCTATTGAGCAAATCCGTAAGGAATTGGATATGCGCCTGGAGGTTCTTCGTTCTGAGGAAAAATTTCTGGAAGCCCATCGTTTGGAGCAAAGAACGGTTTTTGATATCGAGATGATGCAGGAAATTGGCTACTGTAACGGTATTGAGAATTACTCCCGCTATCTGGCTAACCGTAAACCCGGTGAGCGCCCTTATTGTCTGATGGATTATTTTCCTGATGATTATATGCTCGTTGTGGATGAATCTCACCAAACGGTTCCTCAAATTGATGCGATGTATGGCGGCGACCGGTCTCGGAAGGAAAACCTGGTTGATCATGGTTTCAGATTACCTTCTGCCCTGGATAATCGTCCGCTTAAGTTTCAGGAATGGGAAGAAATGTTCCCACAGTGCATTTTTGTGAGCGCTACGCCATCCAATTACGAAATGGAAAAATCTGAGGGCGTTTATGTTGAGCAGATTATTCGCCCAACCGGCCTGATGGAGCCTGAAATTGAAGTTCGCCCATTAAAAAATCAGATCGATGATTTAATTGATGAAATCAGAATCCGGGTTGAGAAAAAAGAGCGTGTACTTGTACTGGCTTTGACCAAACGGATGAGTGAGGAGCTCAGTCAGTATTTAAAAAATCTCGGTATCAAAGCCACCTACATGCACTCCGAATTGGATGCTCTTGAGCGCGTAGAAGTCCTCTATCGCTACCGCCGTGGTGACTTTGATGTCTTGGTTGGAATAAACCTTTTACGAGAGGGAATCGATATCCCTGAACTTAGCCTCGTAGCTATTTTAGATGCAGACAAAGAAGGCTTTCTTCGCTCAGTAACTTCGCTTTTCCAGATTGTTGGTCGTGCAGCCAGAAACGTTAAAGGGAAGGCCATTCTATACGCTGACAAAATGACCCGAAGTATGAATGTTGTGATTGAGGAAACCAATCGCAGACGAGCCATTCAGCAGGAGTATAATGAAAAGCATGGCATCACCCCTACCACCATCAGTAAAGAACTCAAGCCTTTGGTTGATCCGGGATTAATCTCCAATAAAAACATTGATTTTGAAGGAGAATATCTGGAAAAAGAAGAGCCGATTGAACTCATCACTGCGGCAGAAGATGGTATTCACTACCGCCCAAATCCAGCCATGAAAGAAGTTGTTTTTGATAACAAAGAAAAGTTCATCGCTTATCTGAAAGAAACTATGAGAACTGCCGCCAAAAATCTCGAATTTGAAGAGGCTGCACGAATCAGAGATCAAATTGAAGAAGTTGAGAAAGGATTATAATCATTTTCCTTACTATGGGCTTTCTGATTACCTTACTCAATCATTTTCAAGCTTAAAAATAGTTACTACTAATTATTCATGGGTACTTTAGACTATTTAAAAAACTTTTTCGGTGATAAAAATGTGGCTTCCATAACTCCAAGCTCGGAGTTTACCGTTAAAAAAGTTTGCCAATACATCCCCTTCGAAAAAGACCTCACCATTGTTGAATACGGACCCGGAGATGGCGTTTTTACCAGATATATTCTGGAAAAAATGACCAAAGATTCTCGCCTCTTTGCTTTTGAAACGAATGATGGGTTTGTCAAGATTTTGAAAGATATAAACGATACACGCTTAAAAGTTTATCACGAATCGGCTGCAAATGTTGCTAAAGTTTTGGAGGAAGAAGGCGTTTCAACTGCGGATTATGTAATATCGGGAATTCCTTTTTCTTTTATTCCGGAAGAACCCAAAAGAGAAATTGTAAAAGCGACTTCAAAAGTAGTGGGCAAAACCGGCCGATTTCTCGTGTATCAAACATCAAAACACATGGTTCCTTATCTGAAAGAAGCTTTTGCACACGTTGATACCGAATTGGAGTTAAAGAATATCCCCCCGATGTCTATCATGCGGGCTTATCAGGAAACGTAAACCTGAGTCCGATTACAAATCGTAAGTAACGCTCACTGCAGCGTGATCTGATAAATCCCAATCCATTTCAATTTCTGCGGAAATAGCTTTTTTAGCCATTTCTGGATTTGCCATGTGGTAATCTATCCTCCAGCCTTTGTTTTTGGATTTCGAAGCCGCTCTGTAACTCCACCAACTGTATAAGTCAACGGTGTCCGGATGCTGCTCTCTGAAAACGTCATGCATTCCTGATTCCAAAAATTTGCTTACCCACTCTCTTTCTTCGGGTAAAAACCCGGACGTTTTTTTATTCGCTTTTGGATTATGAATATCAATCTCGGTATGAGCAATATTGTAATCTCCGCAAATCACAAATGGCTTTCCTATTTCTCGCAAAGTATCAACGTATGCTGGAAAAGCATCCATCCATTTGAATTTCATATCCTGACGAATATCTCCCGTAGTTCCGCTTGGTGCATACAGACTAACTACTACAAATGATGCGTATTCTGCCATAATTACGCGTCCTTCGGCATCTACCCAATCTACGCCCATTCCATTTTGCACATTAATGGGCTTTTCTTTAGTGAATATTGCTACCCCGGAATATCCTTTTTTCTCTGCACTGTGGTAATAACTATGATAAGGCAGGGATTTAATCTCCTCAGGTACTTGCTCCTCTGTAGCCTTTAGTTCCTGAAAGCAAACGATATCAGGCTTTGATGTTTCGAACCAATTTTGTAAACCTTTACGATCTGCTGCGCGAATCCCATTTAGATTATAGGACGAAATTTTAATGGCCAAATCTGCTTTAAACGTGTTTTTTTATGATTTCAGTTATTTCAGAAAAACCCAATCTCTCAGATCTTTGAAGGGGTGTCTCTCCTTGAACAACCGTATTGGGATCGGCTCCGTTTTCCAGAAGCATTTCTACAATTCGCTGAGATTTTTTCATAACAGCCATTGATATGGCATTATAACCGCCATGATTTTTATGGTTTGGGTTGGCGCCGGCATCAAGTAAATATTTTACTACATCTCTGTTCAGAAAAATCATAGATGTAAGTAGTGCGGTTTCGCCACTCATATTTTCTACTTCTTTATTTATGCCTGCATCAAGAAGCTTTTTAACCGCTTTGGCATTGTTGCAAATTACGGCTACGTGTAACGCGGTGTAGCCATTACGATTTTGTTGGTTTATTCTAGGCTTTTTAGCCAATAATTCTTCTACGATTTCGTGCTGATCATAAGAAATAGCCGTCATTAAAGGTGTATAACCCAATTCTGTGACTATGTCTGGATTTTGTCCCTGGTTAAGCCAATCCTTTACCTTATCAACTTCACCTTTTGCAATAGCTGCGTGGAATTCCTTATGGTCTGCCGGATTTTTTCGGGATTTAACTTTTTCCTCTTCTTTTGGCTCTTCGGCATCTTCTTCTTTGCTGACAGTAAACAGCAATTCTAAAATGTCTTTATCACCAATTTTTCTGGCTAAATCTAATGGCGATTCTCTTGAAGTTTTAAAAGCCGGTGATGCACCTTTTTTAAGTAGAGTTGTAATGATTTCTTTATTCCTGGCCTTTACTGCTAAAGAAAGTGGGGTTTCACCGGTATCTGATGAGGTATCCGGATCTGCTTTTTTATCCAATAGCAATTCTACTGCATCATTATTTCCGGATATTACTGCCATCATTAAGGCATCTTTACCATATCTGTTTTCCGGATTTAATCTGACATTATAATTCAAAAGCGTTTTTACAGCTTCCAGATTACCATACATTATGGCATTCATCAGAGGCGTGTATCCATTTTCGTCGGATAGTTCAGGATTTACTCCTGCCTCAATAAAAAGTGTAATCAACTCACTATCAGCATCTTTTAAAGCTGCTTCAAAGTGCTCTTTATCCGCTTTTAATCCTTTTTTTACCAGTTCATATGCAGCATTATCGGCATCTGACATATATCGCCTCACATTAGCTTACGAGCTTTCCAAATTTACGTTTACCTACCTTTAATATGTATTCATTTTTGCCGTTAAACAATAGCTCTGCATTCAAATCTGTTACTTTTTCTCCATCAATGGAAACCCCACCCTGTTTAATGAGTCTTCTCGCTTCTCCTTTAGATGGAGAGAAGCCTATATCAAAAATGATATCAATGATTTTGTGATTCGAATGTGATTCAAAACTGAATTCAGGTAGATCTTCAGGAATGCCTTTATTTACAACTGTTTTCTCGAAATGAGTCCTTCCTGCTTTTGCCCCATCTTCACCATGGTAAAGTTCGGTGATTTTATAAGCCAGGTCATGCTTTGTATTTCTGGGATCATCTTTTGTTTTTTGGGCAATTTCAGGCAAATCTGATGTTTTTACATCGGTAAGTAATTCATACCAAGTATAAATCAATTCATCTGGAATGGATAAAACTTTACCATACATATCTTCCGGAGTCTCATCAATACCTATGTAATTATCATAAGATTTTGACATTTTTTGAGTTCCATCTGTACCCACCAGCAAAGGCATCATCAGACAGACCTGTTGGTCCATTCCGCTGTCTTTTTGTAATTGGCGACCAACAAGCAGATTAAATTTCTGATCTGTACCGCCTAATTCCACATCTGATTTCAAAAATACGGAATCTTGTCCCTGCGCAAGTGGGTATAAAAACTCGTGTAAAGAGATAGGCTCCTGAGCATTATATCTTTTTGAGAAATCATCTCTTTCCAGCATTCGTGCAACGGTCATTTTTGAACTCAGCTTAATAACATCCTGAAATTTCATCTTATCAAGCCATTCTGAGTTGTATACAATCTCCGTTTTTTCCTTGTCTAAAATTTTTGATGCCTGGTCTAAATACGTCATTGCATTCTCATTGATTTCATCGACGGTAAGAGATGGACGCGTTTTATTCTGACCGGTAGGATCTCCAATTAATGCCGTAAAATCTCCGATAATCAAAATGGCATGATGCCCTAAATCCTGAAATTGTCTCATTTTGCGCAAGATTACAGAATGACCAAGATGCAAATCAGGCCTGGTGGGATCACAACCTAGCTTTATTCTCAGCGGACGATTTTTCGCTTTAGATACTTTTAGTTTTTCAATGAGTTCTTCTTCGGGGACTATCTCAACAGTACCCCTCTTAATAATTTCTAATTGTTCTGCTACTTCGGGAAAGGACATAGATTAAAAACTGATATTATGTATGGGATTATATTCTTCTAAGGTACGTTCAACGGTTTCTTTATAGTTAGAAACACCGGGAATAATTTTAGCCACGGCATCATATGCCAAAGGGGCAATAGATAAAACGTAGGGATAGGTTAAGGAGGCATCTCTGACATCTCTGTTTGGGAAATTAAATCCGGACAAGAAAATCAGGGCAATACTCAGAATTATGCCCATTTTTAAGGATGAGAATACACAACCAAAAATTCTATTAGGCACAGACAAAAAGACGAGTTTAACAATTTTATCCAGAACGAAGGATATTACACTTACAACAACGAGGGTAATGATAAAAACCAACCCAAAGGCCAGGTATGGTACGGTTTCACCATCCAAACCCCATTGTGTAGTTATAAACTCAGATGCTGGAGTTATTAAATTAAAACCAAGTAAAACGGCAAGAATGAGTCCGGCAATACCCAACACTTCTTTAATCAATCCGTTTTTAAATCCACGGAAAGCTGCATAAGCCAGGAAAATGATTAATATGCCGTCAAGGTAATTCATTTAGGAAAGCAGTTCTTTAACGATGCCGTTAATCACCGCGCCATCGGCTTTACCTTTTAATTTACCCATAGCCATGCCCATCACTTTGCCCATATCTTGCATGGATGATGCTCCTGTTTGGTCAATTACTTCTTGGATAATCGGTCTAATTTCATCTGCTGTCATCATTTTTGGCAGATATTCTTCTATAATTTTTAATTCAGAAGCTTCTTTTTCCACCAAATCCTGACGATTAGCTTTTTCGAACTGATCGATAGATTCTTTGCGTTGTTTGGCGGCTTTCATCAACACAGAAATAACCTGCTCCTCATTAAGCGTAGCCTGACCATCTTTTCGCTCTGCGATTTCAGTTTCTAATAATTTAGCCTTTAGTGATCTAAGAGTATTCAATCTCTGTGCATCTTTTTCTTTCATTGCAGTTTTTAGATCCGCTAATATTTTTTCGTATGTACTCATAATATGTTTTTTTAATTAGTTCTGGGAATATACAGCGCTGTACGCAACTCTGCACATGGACTTAAACAAAAAAAGGTTGCACAACCGAAATTGTGCAACCTTTAAAACCACGCCGAATTTTTAAATCAGGATTTGTTAGCCTGAATAAATTCCTGAACTTTGTCAGCATCAACGGTTGATTCTCTGTAAGAGAAGGTGCCTTTAGCATTTTTCTCAGAAATAATTACCTTAGCCATTTTGCGGGCTGCAAGTTTTTTCTGAAGCGCTAAGTCACCAAAGGTTTGCTGTTTAGCCATTAGGGTACCTCTTATTTAATTTCTTTGTGCAATGTATGTTTACGCAGGGAAGGATTATACTTCTTGATTTCAAGCCTGTTTGTAGTGGTTCTTCTGTTTTTGGTAGTAACATAACGAGAAGAGCCCGGCTTTTCGGTGCAATCAAGAATTACCTGAATTCTGTTACCTTTTGCTTTGGCCATATCTATACCTCCTTAACAATAAGATCTTTGCCATGATCTTTCAAAACGGCAGCAAGACCTTTCTTGTTGATAGTTCTGAGGGTCTTATTGGTTACTTTCAAAGTAATCCATTTATCTTCCTCAGGAACATAGAATTTCTTTTTTTGAAGATTCAGATGAAACTTATGTTTCGTCTTATTATTTGAGTGTGAGGAGCGGTAACCGTTAAGGGCTTTTGCTCCGGTAATATCATCTCGGCGTGACATAACTAAAAAGTTTTTGAGTTATACTGAAAATTAGAGAGCATCAAATATACCCTTAAATTGATAAGTTATCAACATTAAATTAACAACATAGTTTTATTTTTCAAGAAATCTTCAAAAAAACGGCTTTCAAATTTTGCGCCTGACGCTTTATCTCAATAAAAGGCATATATAGTGTCGTTTATTTTGTTTTTGTTTGTTTAAAGACTATTTTCGAGCGTCTTGAAATTTTAATACACACTAAGCCATTCTTTTCTATGTCAGAAAATAAACCCGAGTACAAAGCGTCGAATATACAGGTACTCGAAGGACTTGAAGCCGTAAGGAAACGACCTTCGATGTACATCGGCGATACCGGGCAAAGAGGTTTGCACCATTTGATCAACGAGGTAGTTGACAACTCTATTGACGAAGCCCTTGCCGGACACTGTGATTATATCAACATTAATATCAAGGATGACGGTTCAATTGTTATCAAAGATAACGGACGCGGTATCCCAACAGATATTCACCCCAAAGAAGGAATACCAGCGGTAGAACTAGTACTAACCAAACTCCACGCCGGTGGTAAGTTTGATAAAGACAGTTACAAAGTTTCCGGTGGTTTGCACGGTGTAGGTGTGAGTTGTGTGAACGCCCTTGCATCACACTTTCATGTTGAGGTTCATCGTGATGGAGATATTCATGTAATGGAATTTCAGAGAGGAATAACTACTACCCCGCTTAAAAAGATTGGGTCCACCGATAAAACCGGTACTATAGTTACTTTTACGCCTGATTCTGAGATTTTTACTCAAACCACTGAGTTTAAATTCAATATTATTGCCGACCGCATGAGGGAGCTGGCTTTTCTAAATCCACAAATCACTGTTGAAATTGTGGATGAGAGAGAAGAGGATTTAAAAGAAGTTTTCCATTATGAGGGTGGCGTTAAGGATTTTGTTGCTTTCCTAGATGAAACACGTGAATCCATCATGCCTGAGCCTATTTACATAGAAGGTGAATTGGATGATGTTCCTTTAGAAGTAGCCATGCAGTATAATCAGGCTTATTCCGAAAATGTCCATTCTTATGTGAATAATATTAACACTCACGAAGGTGGAACTCACGTTTCGGGATTCAGAAGAGCCCTAACTCGTGCTTTGAAAGGTTATGCTGAGAAAAATAAACTGATAAAAGGAAAACTCAGTGTTAGCGGTGAAGATTTCCGTGAAGGCCTTACAGCTATTATTAGTATTAAAGTAGCAGAACCACAGTTCGAAGGTCAGACAAAAACCAAACTCGGTAACTCCGAAGTACAGAGTGTTGTTGAAATCCTTCTTTATGAGAAATTGAACGACTATCTGGAGCAAAACCCTAAGATTGCAAAAGGTATCCTTGAAAAAGTACTTCGTGCTGCAGAAGCCAGAGAAGCTGCTCGAAAAGCTCGTCAGTTGGTACAACGTAAAAGCGCCATGGCCGGCGCCGGTTTACCCGGTAAATTAGCCGATTGCTCTATTAACGATCCTGAACATTGCGAAATCTACCTTGTTGAGGGTGATTCTGCGGGTGGATCTGCTAAGTCTGGACGAAACCGTAGTTTTCAGGCCATACTTCCATTGCGTGGTAAAATTCTAAACGTTGAAAAAGCTCGTCTTGGTAAAATCCTTGAAAACAATGAAATCAAAGCCATGATTACCGCTTTAGGCGTTGGCGTTGGTTTAAGTGAAGAAGACTTGGATATCAGTAATCTTAGATATCATAAAATTATCATTATGACGGATGCTGATATTGACGGATCTCACATCCGTACGCTATTGCTAACCTTCTTCTACAGACACCTGCTTCCGCTTATTGAAAACGGATATGTTTACATCGCTACTCCTCCTCTGTACAAAATCACACAGGGTAAGAAGATTGATTATGCCTGGGATGATAATACCAGAGATGATATTCTGAAGCGCATGAAAAAAGAATCCGCTACTCGAAAAGTGGATATTTCCCGATACAAAGGTCTTGGTGAAATGAACCCTGATCAGCTTTGGGAAACCACAATGGATCCGGAAACCAGAACGCTTCAGCAAGTAACTATTGATAGTGCTGCTGCGGCTGATCGTCTCTTCTCTATTTTGATGGGCGATGCCGTTGAACCCCGCCGGGAATTCATTGAGCGAAATGCCAAATATGCAAAACTTGACGTCTAAACCATTTTTTATACATGAGTGATAAAATCGTAAAAATTAGTATTGAAGACGAAATGCAGAAATCATACATCGATTATTCGATGTCGGTTATTGTATCTCGCGCCCTCCCTGATGTACGTGATGGCTTAAAACCGGTTCACCGCCGTGCACTATACGGCATGAGTGAATTGGGAATGCTCCATAACAGAGCATATAAAAAGTCAGCTCGTATTGTTGGTGAGGTTCTTGGAAAGTTCCACCCTCACGGTGATTCTGCTGTATATGACACCATTGTGAGAATGGTTCAGGACTTTTCCCTTCGTTATCCGTTGGTAGATGGTCAGGGTAACTTCGGTTCCGTCGATGGTGACTCTGCTGCGGCTATGCGATATACGGAAGTTCGTATGAAGCGAATTGCCGAAGAACTTTTGGCCGATATCAACAAAAATACCGTTGATTTCCAGCCAAACTTCGATGATACGCTAACAGAGCCTTCCGTACTTCCGGCCATGTTCCCTAACCTATTGGTTAATGGTTCTTCCGGTATCGCCGTTGGTATGGCTACAAATATGGCTCCTCATAACATGACTGAAGTTATTGAGGGAACCAAAGCCTACATCGATAATTCGGAAATTACCACCGAAGAATTGATGAAGCATATTACCGCTCCTGATTTCCCAACTGGTGGTATAATTTATGGCTATGAAGGAGTTAAAGATGCTTATGAAACAGGTCGTGGAAAAGTTGTTCTGCGTGCTTTGGCCAATGTGGAAGAACTCCGCGGTAATCGTGAGCAAATTGTAGTAACTGAAATTCCTTATCAGGTAAACAAAGCAACTCTGATTAAAAAGATTGCTGAGCTTGTTTCAAACGAAAAAATCACGGAAATCTCAGATGTAAGAGATGAATCTGACCGTGAAGGTATGCGCGTTGTGATTATGCTTAAGCGTGGTGCTGTACCAAGTGTGGTACTTAACCAGCTTTATAAGTACACACAAATGCAAAGTACTTTTGGAATCATCAATCTAGCGCTGGTAAAAGGTCGACCAAAAGTGATGAGTGTAAAAGAGCTCATTAAGCACTTTGTTGACCACAGAGTTGAAGTAATCATTCGCAGAACGCTATATGATTTAGAACAAGCTGAGGCCAGAGCGCATATTCTTGAAGGTTTAAAAATCGGTGTAGATAATCTTGATGAGGTTATCCAAACCATTCGTTCTTCTAAGAATGTACCTGAGGCAAATATCAGATTACGAAAGAATTATGGCTTAACTGATATTCAGGCTAAAGCAATATTGGACATGAGGTTACAAAAACTTACTGCTCTCGAAAGAGACAAAATTGACCTAGAGTACAAAGACATTCTGGATCAAATCAGAGAATTCAGGACTATACTTTCTGATCGTCAGGAGCAATTGGATATTATCAAACGAGAATTAGATGAAATCAAAGACAAGTATGGCGATAAGCGTCGTACTCAGATTGTTTACTCTGCTGATGATTTTAGTATCGAAGATATGATTGCTGACGAGGATGTTGTGGTAACTATTTCTAATATGGGATTCATTAAAAGAACACCAGTTAGTGGTTATCGACGTCAACGAAGAGGCGGAACCGGTATGAAAGGTACCACTACTAAGGATGATGAATACGTTGAATATCTATTTGTAGCTACCAATCATAACTATATCCTATTCTTTACTGAAAAAGGAAAATGTTATTGGTTGAAGGTTTATGAGATTCCTGAAGGAACACGCTTAAGTCGTGGTAGAGCGATTGTTAATCTTATCGAAATTGATAAAGATGACCGTATTAAGGCTTTTGTTCCTGTTAAAACATTAGATGATGAAGACTACATAAAGAATCATTCTATCTTAATGGCCACTAAAAAAGGTTCGGTTAAGAAAACTTCACTTGAAGCATACAGCCGGCCTAGAAGAGATGGAATTATTGCAATAAATATTGGTGATGACGACCATCTCCTCGGCGCAAGTCTAACAGACGGAGACAGTACCATATTACTGGGTGCGAGAAACGGACGTGCAATTCGCTTCTTGGAAACCGATGTACGGGAAATGGGACGAAATACACAAGGCGTACGTGGAATGAACCTTACCAAAGATGATGAATTAATTGGTATGGTTGTCATCAAGAATACTCATGAGGCAACAGTTCTCGCACTTTCCGAAAATGGATATGGAAAACGTAGCCTGGTTGATGATTATCGCGAGCAGAGTCGTGGCGGTAAAGGAGTTATTACGATGAAGATCACTCCTAAAACCGGCAAACTCATTGCGCTGAAAGAAGTTAGCGATAATGATGATCTCATGATTATCACTCAAAAAGGTAAAATTATACGAATGCAGTGCAAGGATATTCGCTCTATGGGAAGAAATACCCAGGGTGTTCGTATGATGAGATTAGGAAATGATGATTCTATCGGAGGCGTAACACGAGTTGTTCGTGAAGACGACGAAGAAGTAACATTGGATGAAAATGGTAATCAAGTGACACCGGATAACGGTGAAAACACAACTGACAACAGTCAAGATACCACTCAAACTGATCTCGGTCTCGAGTAAAGAGACAATAAACGTTAAAAGGGTCTAATTCCATCTGGAGTTAGACCCTTTTTTTATTATAAAATCAATTAGATAGCATTGATTTTAACTTATCCTTTCTCAGAGAATTTAGTATATTCGGTTCTCTGATTTTAAGCTTATCACCAAACTGTAGTAGCCAGTTATTTAGCCAATCCAAATTGTCAAATTCAAAACTAATTTCAATATTGTTGCCAAAATGTTGGGAATCCAAAATAGCTGCAGGCAACTTTTTCCTGAATTCTTCGCTACTCTCTTTAGTTATCAGAATCTTCACTAAATGATTACTGCTTTTTCTATCATATAAAAGGTTACTTATATCAGAAGACTTGGGAACTAATCTGCTAGAATCCACAGGTATTTCAATTTTCGCCATCTGACTCAGAACAAAATTTCTATTGTCTTTTTTGGTATGGCAATACCCGATCACATTCCAATGATCGACAAAATAAGCAATGATATGCGGATCAATTATTCTCTCTGATTTTTCACCCCTTCTGTTTCTATATATAAACGAAACTGGTTTTTGATTAGCTATCGCTGATAATATTGTAAACCAATTTCCACCGGTGACTTTTATAGCCTTTTCCATTTCGTGAGGATCAACTACAACAGACTTTTCAATTGCATTCATAAATTCACGCAACTCAGCCGGTAATGCAGAAGCTATTTTATTCTGAACTTTAATAGCATCTTCTACAATTACTTTATCTGATTGAGATCTCAAAAAAGACAATCCCATAGTGATAGTGGCAATTTCCCTATTAGTAAACATCAACGGTTTGATGTGGGCATCTCTCATTATACCATATCCCTCTTCGGTATCATGAGTAATTGGTACATTCAAATCTCTCAGATATCTTAAATCTCTGTAGATTGTTCTTTTATCTACGTCGAACTCATTAGCTAAATCTTTAATGCGCAGATTTTTCTTATTCTGCATCATTAAGTAAATCTGCATTCTACGCTCAGTACTATTCAAAACGGAAAGGATTAGGGTTTAGTTACATTCTAATATCAAGAATATACTTACCCTCATAAAAATCACCTAATCCAGATAAATCAAAAGCAACAACATGCAAAGTTGGTTTATCTAGTATTCTCAATTCATCAAAAAAGTCTTCACCTTTCCATACTATCATTCTCTTTTTTGATAACATTGAGGTCTCTTTGATGAGGTTTTTCAATTTAAATGCGTGCTTTGATAATAACACAACCATCCTATCTATTCGAAAGCTTGAAATATCTCCCTGATGGCAGCTCACATTCTCTAATTGCATTGCATTCACAATACGCTGCAAAGAAATCTGCTTTTTGACTGATTTGTCATTTAAGAGAAAAACTGAATCAGAAGAAAGAATCGCCAATGGCAAACCGGGCAAGCCTCCACCAGTGCCTGCATCCACATATGTAGTATTCGATTCTATTAAACTCAATTCCGATGCTAAAAGACAATGAATCAAATGCTCGCGAAAAACATCTTCTGACATTCTCCGACTAATTAAATTCACTTTTTGATTCTCTCTAAATAAGAGACTAGCATATTCTTTCAACCCCTCACTCTCATCCACCTTCTGACAACATTTATCGTATGTTTCACGTGAAACATGTCGGACATCTACGCTATGATGTTTCACGTGAAACATTAGTTCTTCAGGTAAACCATGAGTACAGCAATATCACTTGCCGATACTCCACTTATTCTTGAAGCCTGTCCAATCGTCTCGGGTTTTACTTTATGTAATTTCTGCAAACCTTCAGATGATAGACTTTTAATTCTTGAATAATCCAATTTTTCGGGAATTCGAAAGTTTTCCTGCTGTTGTATTTGAGCTACCATATCATACTCTTTCTCGATATAGCCAGCATACTTCAACTGAATTTCAATTTGTTCAATTACTAATTTATCCTGAGTAATGGCATCTACTTTTTCTTTTAACTCAGCGTCTCCATCAATTAAATCAAAAAGAGAAAGTTGTGGCCTGGTTATTACTTTAGGAATCTTAATTGATTGCTTGAGTGGAGAAGTATCAGCTTTTTCCAGAATAGGATTATAAATTTCTGGTTTTGCACTATAATCTGCTAATAAATCATGAAGAGAATTTATCTCTTCCTTCTTCTTGAGATAGCGATTATATCTGTCTTCTTTAGCCAATCCAATTTTGTACCCAATTTCGGTTAGACGTAAATCGGCATTATCCTGTCGTAACAAAATTCTATGTTCAGCACGAGACGTAAACATACGGTATGGTTCATCTGTCCCCTTGCCAACTAAATCATCAATGAGTACCCCAATGTATCCCTCTGATCTTTGGATAATTACAGGTTCATGCCCCTGAGCTTTTCTAGCAGAATTAATTCCTGCCATCAATCCCTGGCAAGCAGCCTCTTCGTAACCTGTAGTTCCATTTATTTGACCCGCAAAAAATAATCCGGGAACCAATTTGGTCTCCATACTTCTCTTTATCTGATGCGGTGGGAAGAAATCGTATTCAATAGCATATCCCGGTCTGAGCATTACAGCTTCTTCAAATCCGGGTATAGTTCTCAATGCATGATATTGCACATCTTCCGGTAAACTGGTAGAAAATCCATTCAGATACATTTCGTAGGTATCTCTTCCTTCCGGCTCCAGAAATAGTTGATGTCTGTCACGATCAGCAAAACGATTTATCTTATCCTCAATAGATGGACAATATCTTGGACCGGTAGATTTGATTCTCCCATTAAACATTGGGCTTCTGTCAAATCCGGTACGGAGCATATCATGCACTTCCGGGGTAGTGTATCCAATCCAACATGTCATTTGCTCATCGATTGAAGGCAATGAGTTAGTCATAAAAGAGAATGGACTGGGGTATTCATCACCGTATTGGATTTCAAGTTTTTCGTAGTTAATACTACGTCCGTCTATCCTAGGTGGAGTTCCCGTTTTTAGACGACCTGACTCAAAACCAAGGTCTTCCAAACAAGCTGTTATTCCATGAGACGCCCGTTCTCCTGATCTTCCACCACCATATTGCTGTTCGCCGATATGAATTAAACCGTTAAGAAATGTTCCGCTAGTTAAAATAACCGTTTTGGTTTCAAATACTTGACCTGTCTGTGTTTTTACGCCCCAAACTTCTTTCTCATCAGTAACTAAAATCTCAACTACATTATCCTGGCGAAAGGTAAGATTAGGAATCTGCTCTAAATGAAATCGCATTCGTTCGGCATATTTCATTCTATCTGACTGACAACGAGGAGACCACATCGCAGGACCTTTACTCCTGTTGAGCATCCTAAATTGCACACCACTTTCATCGGACACAATTCCGGATAATCCACCTAGAGCATCAATCTCTCTCACCAATTGACCTTTAGCCACTCCACCCATAGCAGGATTACAAGACATTTGAGCAATGCCATTAAGATTCATTGAGATTAATAATGTCTTATTTCCCATATGTGCAGCTGCTCCGGCTGCTTCGCTACCGGCATGTCCACCGCCAACGACTATAGTATCATATTTAGGATAACGAGATGACATTTTTTTCTATTATTATTTGTTTTTATTGAACTTAAATAGTATTAATTAAACGAATTTTAAAGAATTAAGTTCAACATAAATTAGAGCGTAACGAAAGTTTGTGCACTTTCAATATAACAAAAAAGGCTGCCTGAAAAATTCAAGCAGCCTTTGTGCGATCCGGAAGGGACTCGAACCCTCGACCTCCTGCGTGACAGGCAGGCGTTCTAACCAACTGAACTACCGGACCATTTTTGATTAGAACTCAAATATACGGACAGAATTATAAGTTTGTCAACTGTATTTTTAAATGCTTTTTCAATGAGATGAAATAAATCATTTTAAAACCTTTTCTGTTATTCGATGCAAGAATACATGCACATGGAAAATTACAGAAAAGTAATACTTGATTGGTTTGCTTCGAGAAATTGGGAACCCTTTCCTTATCAATTGGAAATATGGGAGAAATTTCTTCGTGGCGAGTCAGGCATTTTAAATGCGCCTACAGGCAGTGGAAAGACTTTAGCCTTGTATGTGCCAGCGTTGATGAAGTATTTGAGAGATGACAAAAATCCCTACAAAGAAAAAAAAGGTAGAGGTTTACGGGTACTTTGGATTACTCCTCTACGTGCCTTAGCTAAAGACACCGAACAGGCATTGCATAAAATCACAGATGAATTAAAAATCCCATGGGAGATTCTCAGAAGAACCGGAGATACATCTCAGAGTGTGAAACAGAGAATAAATAGAAAGATGCCTCAGGTTTTAATCACTACGCCCGAGTCTTTGCATTTATTCTTATCAAAGAAAAATCATGATGTTAAGTTTTCTAATCTCGACACAATCGTAGTTGATGAATGGCATGAACTTCTGGGATCAAAAAGAGGCGTACTAACTGAACTTGGTTTGTCACGATTGAAATATATTTGTCCTAAGGCACAGATATGGGGAATTTCTGCAACCATAGGTAATTTGAATCAAGCAAAAGACGTGCTTCTGGGTAGCCCTAATAACGGTAGCATTATAAAAGCAGAAATTACAAAGAAACTTGAAGTCCATACCATTTTACCTAAGAATACTGGTTCTTTTTCCTGGGCAGGTCACATAGGAATTTCACTCATTAAAGAACTCAAAGATATTATTTTCAACAGTTCATCTACCTTGCTGTTTACCAATACCAGAGCGCAGGCAGAAATATGGTATCAAGCCTTATTAGATACTTTTCCGGATTTAGCCGGTCAAATGGCTCTGCATCATGGTTCATTGGATAGTGATGTGCGCCAATGGGTTGAAGATGCTATACATGCAGGTTCACTAAAATTAGTTGTATCAACTTCTTCCCTTGATTTAGGCGTGGATTTCTCACCGGTAGAATGTGTTATTCAGATTGGGAGTCCGAAAGGAGTTGCAAGATTTGTTCAAAGAGCCGGAAGAAGCGGACACAAACCTGGAGCAACCAGTAAAATATACTTCGTTCCTACGCATGCTATGGAATTGGTTGAATCTGCAGCCTTACAAGATGCTATGGCTAAAAACTTTATTGAAGAAAGAGAACCATACGAGAATCCTTTAGATGTACTTACCCAATATGTAAATACCATAGCTGCAGGCGATGGTTTTTATCCGGATGAATTAAAGAGGGAAATTAAAACATCATATACCTACAGAAATCTATCCGATGAAGATTGGAATTGGGTTTTACAATTTGTGACTACTGGAGGAAAAGCATTAAAGCGCTACGAA
This sequence comes from Balneolales bacterium, assembly GCA_007116685.1. Taxonomy (GTDB): domain Bacteria; phylum Bacteroidota; class Rhodothermia; order Balneolales; family Natronogracilivirgulaceae; genus SKIC01. The sequence continues at coordinate 3,257 of SKIC01000184.1, read as the reverse complement.
GATTATCAGAAAGTGTCTATAGATGATGATGGGCTCTATGTAATGACAAATAAGAAAATCAGTAGGAGACACAAATTTTCGATAGGTACAATAGTTGCAGATCCAGCTTTAAAAGTTCGATTTATTACAGGTGGATATGTTGGCACAGTAGAGGAATCGTTTATAGCCAAATTAAAACCCGGTGATACGTTCTTGTTTGCAGGAAGATGGCTGGAATATATTCGCTTAAAAGAGTTGACCGTCTATGTGAGAAAATCCAAAAAGAATAAAGGACTGGTAAGTAGATGGATGGGCGGTAGAATGCAACTTAGCACGCATCTATCTGATATGATTAGAAAAAAGATTGAAGAAGCAGAAAGAGATGAATTTGATAGTCATGAGATGCAAGCAGCCAAAGAGATGTTAGTAACTCAGAAGAAATGGTCTGCTCTTCCACTTCATAATCAAATGCTCATAGAAAAATTCAAAACACGGGAAGGATGGCACGTTTATTTTTATCCTGTAGCGGGTAGAATGACCCATGAAGGACTTGCATCACTAATAGCCTGGCGTATATCCCAAATACAACCTATCTCCTTTTCTATGGCCATGAATGATTATGGATTTGAATTATTATCTGATCAAGAACCACCATTAGAAAAAGCTATAGAATTGGGTCTGTTCAATACCGAACATTTATCTGATGATATTATGAGTAGTATAAATGCTTCAGATTTGGCTAAAAGGCATTTTCGTGAAATTGCCCGAATTGCCGGATTGGTGTTTTCTGGATTTCCGGGACAAAACATCAGCAATAAACATCTGCAATCCAGTTCTGAATTATTATTCGAAGTATTACAGGAATACGACACAGATAATCGTTTGATTTCGCAATCATACAGCGAAGCAATGAATTTTCAATTGGATGAAAAAAGAATACGTAAAACATTGGAGTACATTAATTCTCAGGAAATTATCATTACAAATCCTGAGCGTATGACACCATTTGCATTTCCCATCATGGTAGACAGATTACGTGCCCGTTTGTCTTCTGAAAAATTAGCTGACCGAGTTAAACGAATGAAAGAAAGCTTAGAGAAAAAGGTATTAGTTACTAAGAGATAATGAGACACCAAAAGATTATCATAAAAGAACAACATCTTCTTCTTATTTCAGAAAAAGCCATTTATTGGGTGGAAGAAAAATGTTTGATACTATCTGATACTCACTACGGCAAGGCCGGAACTTTTCAACAAGGCGGAATTCCTGTTTCCAGTGATATTACCTATCACGATCTAAAACGCTTAGAAAAACTAATTTCAACATATCAGCCAACTGAGGTTTTCTTTTTGGGTGATTTATTTCATAGTCACGAAAATACCGAATGGCGAATCCTATCAGATTGGCTCAAAAAAAATAAAAATGTGGTATTTCGATTGATTCCAGGAAATCACGATATCCTGCCAAAAGAATTATATGAGCAAAGCCGATTACTGCTTGAGGATAAGAATTATATCAGAAAGCCATTTTTATTCACACATCATCCTTCAGAGAATATACATTCTGATGGTTCAGTTTTTTCAATAAGTGGACATATTCACCCCGGATTTCAATTATCCGGATTAGGAAGACAACAAGTAACCCTACCCTGTTTCGTGGTAACTGAGAATAGTATCATTCTACCAGCTTTTGGCAGATTTACCGGATTACATAGAATACAAAGAGAAAAAGAAGATATTTTTGTTGTAGCTGATGATGAGGTGATACAAGTGTGAGACTTTAATGTCTATGTCTAACTTCTCTAATACATTCATTGATTTCTTCTAAACTGATATCTGAATTTAATCCTTCTACATCTAAAGGTGATTTATTCTCCTCTATAGGCTGTAGGATAAATATTTGACCGTCTCTTCTTTTAATACGCACTCCACCATCACGACGAGCGTCATCTAATACATCAGATAATTTTTGACGGGCCTGAGAGTAAGTATAGACTTTCATGTGGTTACCTCTATTAATTGTAAACCTAATTCTTTTCCTATTCGAATGATATTTTTATCCAAACTAAGTAACGGTTTACGATAATGCTAATATCAACGATTCAAAAAGAGTATCATTCACCACTACGCTCACTAATCCAAATCAAAATATTCTCTTCCAAAACCTCTAAAGGCACACTTCCACTCAATAGGATAGCATCATGAAATGAGCGGATATCGAAAGAATCACCCAGTTCTTGTTCGGCGAGAGCTCGTAATTCTCTTATTTTGATTTCGCCAATTTTGTACGCCAATGCCTGTCCCGGCCAGAAGATATAACGATTTACTTCTGCATTGATATTATGAAGTGAAAGTGCTGAATTTTCAGCCATAAAATCTACGGCTTGTTGACGACTCCATCCCTTGGCGTGTAATCCGGTATCCACAACCAATCGAAGCGCTCTCCACATTTCATAACTTAACCGGCCAAAATTGGAATACATATCCTCATAAAATCCTACTTCCAAACCAAGTCGCTCAGCATACAAAGCCCAGCCTTCTACGTAAGCGGTAAATGAGGCGGAAGTTCTGAAATTTGGTAGATTTTCTAATTCCTGTTGTAACGCAATTTGCAAATGATGTCCTGGTACAGCCTCGTGCAGAGACAATGCCTCAACCTCGTATAAAGGGCGTGATGGTAAATTATAGGTGTTAACCGCATAGAAACCGGCACGTGTACCATCTGCCCTGCCTCGGCTGTAATAGGCTGTGGTTGTGCGAGGAGCCAAATGCTCCGGAATCTCCATTATTCCATACGGAAGTCTGGGCAGAGTTTTGAATAATTCTGGTAAACGCCCATCCATCATTTTCAGAACAAAGGTGGTTTTCTTCATTAATTGTTCCGGTGTTTCGGCATAAAACTGAGGATCGGTTCTCAAGAAATGGACAAATCCATCAAAGTCATCATCAAAACCGGCTTCTTTGACAATTTCCATCATTTCGGTTCGAATTCGCTGCACTTCATCCAGTCCTGTTTGATGAATTTCTTCTGCCGTTAGATTAAGCGTAGTGTAATAGCGAATACGATAGTTGTAATACTCTTCGCCACCGGGTACAAAACCAATTCCTTCTCGTTCTGCAGATGCTGGAATGTATTCTTCATTCAAAAAATCAGCCAAATAAGAGAGTTGTTTCATTACAGATTCCTGAATGATATTTCGGGCTCTTTCTTTTAAGTCCGCTGCATCTTCCTCAGTTATTTGTGCTGGTAAATTTCGAAATGGCTCAAAAAATTGACTT
>SKIC01000232.1 GCA_007116685.1 Balneolales bacterium | reverse complement strand
TCATCAATATTTTCTACGCCCATCTTCTTAATCATATTGAACACCAATCGATTAAATAAGATTTGGTGAGCCATAGAAGTGAGTTGCATTAAGTTTTCTTGAGATACCTGTTGGTTAGCTAATTTCAGTTTATTGAATATAGGCTCAACAATTTTTTCGGTCTTCATCATGAGCTGACGCTCTAGCTCTTTAGCCTCTTTATTTTCTTTGCTGGTAATTTCTTTTCCGCTTGGGTCAACTAATTTCATAAATACTGTTTTGAATGATAATTTGAATTATTCGGATAAGATACAAAATCTATCGCTCTTTACAGACCTGGCTTGCGTGATTCGATAATTTCATATATATTTATTTATATATTTATAAAACTAAAATTATCTCATGTTACGATTTGTACAGATTTTTATTGGAGCCTGGGTTGGCTTCTCCGCATTGATGGAATCTAATTGGCTTTTCGCCATTCTTGGTGGTGTTATCTTATTTTTCGGTCTTACTAACCGAGGATGTCCCCTTGTACCGGGTTCAGCATATTGCGGTACTAATCCATCAAAAGTTGATGTCAATAATGCGACAGAAATTGAATTTGAAGAAGTTAAGAAATAGACAATAATTTACTTGTTATGATGAAAAAATTTAATGACTTAATCCGCGGTGAAAAACCAGTCTTAGTTGATTTTTATGCAGAATGGTGCGGTCCATGCAAAATGCTTGCTCCTGAATTAAAGAAATTAGCTGGTATAATTGATGACAAAGCTACCATCATCAAAATAAATGTAGATCAAAATCCAGTTGCGGCGCAAACCTATCAGGTAAGAGGCGTTCCAACTTTGATGTTATTCCACAGAGGTAAAATCATCTGGCGCCAGGCAGGTGTTTTATCTGCTGAGCAACTCAAAAAAATTATCGAAGATAAAACGGCCGAATTAGCAGTATAAGAAAGAAGCCCTATTCAATTAAGAACAGGGCTTCTTCGGATTCGTTCTTTTGGAGTAAAGAATCTTAACTACAACCTGAAGTAGCACCACAAGTGTTACACTTCAGGCAGGTGCCATTTCTAACCATAGTCATGCTGCCACATTCGGTACAGGCATCACCGGTATAGCCCATCTTTTTGGCTCTTTCGTATTCGGCTGTTGCAGCACTAACTTTTAGTGAACCTCTATGAGGAGTTTTATCAACAACAGGTTCTACAGCAACTGGCTCAGCTACAGGCTGAGGAGCTACTTTTTTTGCAACTATCCCCTGCTCTCCTTCATCAGATCCATCAACCGGACGCAGTGTTCTCATCAGAATTTCTTCTGGTCCAACATGCGCCAGATCATCTCTGCCTAGGTAAGTAACCGCGAGCTCTCTGAATATGTAATCAATCACAGAGGTAGACATTTTGATATGTGGGTTACCATTTACCATTCCGCTAGGCTCGAATTTTGTGAATACAAAAGCATCAACAAATTCTTCTAAAGGAACCCCATGTTGCAATCCCAGAGAGATTGAAATTGCAAAACAGTTCATTAAACTTCTAAACGCAGCACCTTCTCTGTGCATATCGATGAAAATTTCACCGATTTGACCGTTTTCATATTCACCGGTGCGCAAATAGACGCTTTGACCACCAATTTTACATTTCTGGGTGTAACCACCTCTTCTGGTTGGCAAACGCTTCCGTGCAGCAACATATTTGTGAATGATGCGCTCAGCAGTCTTCACAATTTGGTCTTGAGCTTGCGCTAATTCCGGGCTGGCTTCATCTTCTTCCTCATCCTCAAGAACATCGAGAATATCTGAGGTTGAATTCAATGGCTGACTCAGCTTAGAACCATCACGATAAAGTGCATTGGCCTTTAACATTTTTTCCCAGGAAATCATATATGCTTGCTGAATATCCTCAACGGTGGCATCAGAAGGCAAGTTGATTGTTTTTGAGATAGCACCGGAAATGAACGGTTGTGCAGCTGCCATCATATTGATGTGACCCATGTAGGAGATGTACCGTGTACCTTTTCTTCCGCACTTATTAGCGCAATCAAAAACAGGCAGGTGCTCATCCTTCAGATATGGAGCTCCTTCAACAGTCATACTTCCACAAACGTAATCGTTGGCTTCTTCGATTTGCTTTTTGCTGAAGCCAAGATATCTGAGGATATCAAATGTTGGATCCGCCAATTGTTCTTCTGAAATTCCTAACTCATTCTTGCAGAATTCTTCGCCTAATGTCCACTGATTGAATGCAAATTTGATATCAAATGAAGATGGCAGAGCAGCTTCAACTGATTCTATTTTCTCATCAGTAAAACCATGTAGCTTAAGCGTTTCTGCATTAACATTAGGACATCCTTTCAAGCTACCATGTCCTTTGGCGTATTTTACAATAGCATCAATTTCCTCATCAGCATAACCTAGATTTTTTAGCGCTACCGGCACTGATTGATTGATGATTTTGAAGTATCCACCACCGGCTAATTTCTTGAATTTCACCAAGGCAAAATCCGGTTCGATTCCGGTAGTGTCGCAATCCATGACCAAACCGATTGTTCCGGTTGGAGCTATTACGGTTACTTGAGCGTTTCTGTATCCGTACTTCTCGCCTAATTCGAGTGCTTCATCAGATGAAACTCTCGCTGCTTTCAATAAATCTTCAGGACAAACACTTTCGTCTATAGCAACTGGCTTAATGGTCAAACCTTCGTAATCCGAATCATCAACGGCATAGGCAGCTCTGCGGTGATTACGAATTACACGGAGCATGTGGTCTTTGTTTTTCTCATAACCCGGGAATGGTCCAAGCTCTTTCGCAATTTCAGCGCTTGTAGCATAAGAGGTCATGTGCAAAATAGAAGTCAAAGCACCGGTTACGGCCATAGCCATTTCGCTATCGTAAGGGATACCTTGAATCATCAATAATGAGCCGATATTGGCATATCCCAAACCAAGCGTTCTGAATTCGTAAGATAACTGAGCAATTTCTTTGCTTGGGAACTGAGCCATTAAAACTGAAATCTCAAGTACAACTGTCCAAAGTCTTGTTGCATAACGGTATGCTTCGATATCGAACTCTGCTGTTTCTTTATGGTAGAACTTCACGAGGTTCAGAGAAGCTAAATTACAAGCGGTATTATCCAGGAACATGTATTCCGAGCAAGGATTACTTGCCTTAATCTCACCGTCAACCGGACAAGTGTGCCATTCGTTGATGGTATCGTGGTATTGCGTTCCGGGATCAGCACAAGCCCATGCGGCGTAGGAAATTTGATCCCATAATTCGGCTGCACTCAACGTTTTCATTGGCTCAGGCGCCCTGCCCTCAGCTGATGCTTTTTTCATTTCTACGCGACCATAGAGATGCCAATCGCCATCATTTCTAACTGCATCCATAAATGCATTAGGCACACGAATAGAGTTATTAGAGTTCTGTCCGCTTACCGTAGCATAGGCTTCGGAATTCCAGTCGGTATCGTAGCTTTCAAACTCGATATCTTTAAATCCTTGAGCTGCCAATTGGATAATTCTTTCCACATAATTTAATGGAACCATATCCTTTCTGGCTTCTCTGATTGCATTGGCAAGATTTCTATTCTTCTTAGGATTTCGGCTAACAGCACCATTGTAGGTTCTGCCTTCAATCTCTACAGGCTGATGGCACAATTGGATAATCTTCTTTAGGTGCATTTCACACAACTTAGAACCCGCAACGATTGAAGCCACCTTTTGCTCTTCACGAACTTTCCAGTTGATGTAATCCTCGATATCAGGATGATCCATATCAAGAGTCACCATTTTAGCTGCACGACGTGTGGTTCCACCGGACTTAATTGCACCTGCAGCTCTGTCACCAATTTTCAGGAAACTCATCAAACCGGAGGATTTTCCACCACCACTCAATGGTTCATTTTGCCCTCTTAGACTGGAGAAATTAGTACCTGTTCCTGAACCGTACTTAAACAAACGAGCTTCTCTAACCCATAGGTCCATAATCCCGCCCTCATTTACGAGATCATCACCGATGCTCTGAATAAAGCAAGCATGAGGCTGAGGATGCGTATAGGCATCTTTAGATTTGGTGAGTTTGCCAGTGTCTGCATCTACGTAATAATGACCTTGCGCAGGGCCGTTGATACCATATGCCCAATGAAGACCGGTATTGAACCATTGTGGGCTGTTTGGGGCTGCCATTTGGTTTGCGAGCATGTAGCACATTTCATTATAAAATGTCTTAGCATCCTGCTCAGAATCAAAATAATTATACTTCCATCCCCAATAGGTCCAGCAACCCGCTAAACGATTGAAAACCTGACGGCTATCCACTTCATGAGTATATCGCTCTTCCGCTTTTAACTTCTTCAGTGCAGTAGCATCTTCTTCAGATCTCTGCAACCAGACTGGAACCCCTTTTTCTTTAATTCGTTTTAATTTTACAGGAACACCAGCCTTACGAAAATATTTCTGAGCAATAATATCAGTTGCAACTTGCGACCAAGTATTAGGCACAAGTACGTTTTCCATCAAGAATACAACAGAGCCGTCAGGATTTCTGATCTCTGACTTTCTGCTTTCAAATGTCATTCCCTCGTAGGGGTTATCAGAACCGGTGATTGTAAAATGCGAATTAAATTTCATAGTCTAATTGTAGTTTGATTGCAGTCAAGCAAATTAATCTGTTACCAAATATGTGATTAGCGATAACCCAGACAGCGATTTTGTCATTTGAGTGGCAATCGGGTTTTATCGTGGGATTTAAGATATATGATGAGGCTTCAGACAGCAAGAAGTTTTTGGATTTTTTTCCCACAACTTATCAACAGTTATCCCCATGCATTTTTAATAGAAATCAAGATTTTTTCTCCATTATGAATGTTGATAGATTGTGGATAATTTAAGACCTGAAGCAGCCTATCACAAAATATGAGTTAGACTTTCCGGCTAAATATGATCCTAAAGCGTTATTTTCGAGGATTTTACATAATTCATTATTCTGATACATCTAGCCTGTTTCTAAAATTATTATTAACATTCACCTAAAAGACACATAGTGATACACCAAATACAGATAGTTTTCAATACTTCCAGAAATACATTCAATTCAAGTCACAGATACATGCAATATTGGACAGTATTATTATGCTAATTTACTAGTGACTATATTTATAATTTCATTTGAAATTTCTTGAATTTTTCTCTCAGATTCTATGCTTATTACTCTGTCTTCTTCTCGTGAAATTACATCAAACCCTAGTATAGTTCTTTCGTAGAATTCTTTACCAGACTGCTCCATCCTATCTTCTTGCCTGTCTGCTCGCCTCTTCAAAGATGCTTCAAGACTAACTCTAAGATAGAACGTTAGGTCTGGCACAACACCATGGCTTGCAATTTTATTTAAGGTATGAATTTGCTCTAATGGCAAAGCTTTTCTGGCATAACCCTGATAGGCTGTTGTAGAATCATAGAATCGGTCCATGATAACAATTTTGCCATTCTGTAAGGCCGGCAACACTATCTCTTTTATAACCTGAGAGCGGGCAGCTGAAAATAAAAGCGTTTCAGTAACTTCGTTAATTTCAAGTTCCGGATTTAAGAGTATAGCTCTAATCATCTCGGAAACATCTGTTCCTCCTGGCTCTCGACAAACCAGTACTTCGTATCCTTTTTCTTCAAGAGCTGTGGATAGTCTTTTAATCTGTGTTGTTTTACCACAACCGTCTATACCTTCAAAAGATATCAGCAAGGCTCAATTACTCCTCTTTGGGTTCTTTGTCTAAGAAATAAGCTAAAGCGATGTACAACCAAAAACCGGCACTGTAATAAATGGCGCCAACTATAAATACTATTCTTACAAAAGTAGCATCTATGCCAAAATACCGAGCCAGACCAGCGCATACTCCAAAGACCTTGGCATTATTTCGGGATCTGTAAAGCGTTTTCGATTTTTTATAGCCGTAGGCATCTACTTTGGGATTTTCAGCATCAGTCTTTTCATTGCTTTTAAAGCTTTTCGCTTTTGCAGATGATTTCTTCTTCTGCTTTTTCTTTTTAGACTTTTTACCGGATCTATTACTGGCTATCAATCCAAATCCTACTAATAAAACCAGAATCATACCTATAATCGGCATTCCCTCTGCATATCGTATTATATCCGGACTTACATTAACGCCCAGGAAACTATTTAATGCATAAAGTATAGCAAAGACAATGAAAACCATGCCTGATATGGTAGCGAAGTTCCACTTCTTATCTTTACTAACCTCTTCAGTGTCTTTCAAAAACTCGTTCAGAGTATTTTCAAGTTCTGATTCGTCTAATTCTTCAAAATCCGATGTGTATTTTTGTTTTTCCATATCTGCGGCTACGAGTGCCCAAGTATTAAGTTTTGCTTATGGCAAAGATTTTCACTGTCTAAGATACTAACAAATTATTAAGCCATTTTGGGTTATATAGCCATGTAACTTTTGGTCATGCACTTCTGATTGAATTTCATCCAGCACGAACTGCTGATCACAAAGGCCCAATCTGAAACCATTAGACTTTTTTAAAAATCTGTCATAATACCCGGCACCATAACCTAATCTGTTACCTTTTTTGTCACAAGCGAGCATTGGTATAATGATGAGTTCTAATTCCCGAGGGTTTGCTTCTTCCCCTCCCCTTGGTTCAGCAATACCAAACTTGTTGATTTTTAAATTGCCTAAATCTTCAACAAAATAATGCTTCAGTGAGAACTCTGAACTCATTTTGCTCATCACTAAAGATTTACCATCACTTATTACTTTTTTAAGGATTGACCAAGTGCTTATCTCGTTATTTGCTTTCATCGAGGCATAACAATGTACGACACTTGATTGCTCATAAACTGAACTGGAAATAAGGTGCTCTGTAATCTGACCTGAAACAGAGTTTGCATAGGAAATATCTAATTGCCGCCTTTGCGAAATTAGCTTCTTTCTTAGTTCCTGTTTTACAGCAGACATATCACAGGAAGATCAATTTATGGTAGTCAAAATCTGAATCCTCAAGTTGCTCAAAAACTTCATCAAAAATATCCAAGCCGTATTTCGTCAAGAAATATAAGGAAGCAAAAGTCCGCTCCTGTAGGCCATCGTTAGGATAAATATTGTTTTTAACCCTCGCTATGCGCTGAAGTTGAATGTCTTCTTTATGTTTTATAGATTTTCTGAGTTTCTGATAGAGTTTATCCAGACTTTTTAAATATCCGATAGTCATTCCTTCTGCACTATTTTTAAGACTGGCGTCATATTTCTCTATCGTTTCGGTGTATTTCTCAGTAGAGGCATTTATGTCGGCTTTCCAGTCGCTAAATAGTTTATCTAAGTCGTCTTCACTGTTCCTGGCAATAAATTCTTGCTCTAAATCTTCTATTCGTATTTGATATTTAGGGAAAGCAAAAGGCAATTCATCACTTGCCCTTTTAATACCAGATTCAACCAACGTAGCAGACAAGCGAGGCACAATTATGGGCATTTCCTGGTCAAAAACACTATACAATGATTTCATCTGAGCGTAATAGGCAATTTCTCCGGGGCCCGCAACATAGGCGATATTTGGTAGTAAGGCATCTTGCAAAATTGGGCGCAAGAAAACGTTTGGTGATAATGCTTCGGGCTTTTCAACAGTTAGATCTTCCAAGTCTGATATAGTAAACTTTTTATCACCCGCCACCCAGGTATTATCATCCATTCGCTCCAAACGGGTTCTGCCCTTTTTCTCATCGTGAAAGAAAAGTAAGGTATCCTGAATTTTTGCCTGAACATGGAAAGCTTCTGCGATTTTCTCACTCTGCTTATTCAGTTCCTCAATACTTTGAACATTTTTTTGAACAGCTGCCAATAATTCAGACGAAACAAATTTCTTAATACCGGGATGATCAGAACCTGCGAATATCAATCCGTACTTTGAAAACAGCCTTGATAAGATGCTAGCAAAACTTGCTTTAAAACAATTGTGCTTACAAGCATTATTTAAAAGGTTTAGAATCTCTGGGCGAAATTCGGTATCCGGTAATACCTCTTCCAACCATTCTAAAAATACTTGGAAATGAGGTCCTGCATTTCGGCGTGATACTGCAAAACCTTTCTTTTCATCATGTTCTTCAATCTCGAAGGTTCGAACGCCATTATTATCAGGGATATGAATTTCAGCTATTTCAGCAAAATCATGATCTTCATCAGCCAACCAAAAAACCGGTACCGTTTTTCTGCCGGTAACTTGTTCAACTCTCTGAGCATATTTGATAGCACTGATTGTTTTATAAATGGTAAACAAAGGACCTGTGCCTAAAACCATTTGCTGACCGGTGACAACTGTCAGAGTATCATCTTTACCGAGAGCTTCGATATTATTAAGTGCATTTTCATGCAATTGAAATGGCTTATTGAATTCTTTCATTAATTCAACAAGTTCAGCTCTATTTTTCTTATATACGTATCGGTCAGTTTTATTTTTGATGACCTGTTTTTTTTGAGGATTTCCCTGAAAAAATGGTTTCAGCTTTTCAAAATGAGATACGTAGGTTTTGAACAAATCCGAAAATGGGAGTTCTGAGAAAGGGATATTCTTGATTTGCACGCGCTTAATTATTTTTGATACGGGCTAGTTCGTCTCTAATTCTAGCTGCTTTCTCGTAATCTTCTTCTGCTATGGCTTTTTGGAGAGTTTTTTCGAGAGACTCAACCTGAGTTTCTGGTTCTTCCTCTTTTTTAGGTTTTTCTTCTGTAACCGGTG
>SKIC01000058.1 GCA_007116685.1 Balneolales bacterium | reverse complement strand
CAGTAAGAGTCATTAAATACACAAAAAGCGACATTATTTAAATCTCCTTTTTGAGCATTCTATGCCATTCCTAAAAAATAAACTTTGACCGTTCTAACTGCTATCTGCTAGTCATTACTTTGGTCTAACCCCCTATAAACTGGAGAAATATTCTACTTTGTAGGTTGTGATTTTTGTTCGTATTCAATGTGATTAAGATTACTACCAAATCCTTTTTCTATCAAGTACTGCTTCGGACTTTTAAAACCGATTCCGGAATGGATCCTCTCGGTATTGTAAAAGTCGATGAATTCTTTGAATGTCTGTTTTGCATCATTCAGATCAGCCAGCTCTACTTTCTTACATATACTGCGATCTACGATACTGTGCCAGGCTTCAACGTGACCATTTTGCTGTGGCGTTGCCGGTCTTGTGAACTCCTGTATAATATGCATCTGAGCTAGAAACTCACGAACCATTCGAGCTATAAACTGGCTACCATTATCACTTCTGGCTGTGATACATTCAGGTAGATCATATTGCTGAAGAATCTGTCCAAACAAGTCTTTAACATGCTCTTTGCGAATATTCCAGCCCAGATAATGACCCAGTATCCAACGTGAATTCACATCTAGTATGGTTAGTAACAGCGCATTTCGCTTTAAACCAGCGATATAGACATATTTTATATCAAACTGCCAGTATGCAAAAGGTTGTTGAAGTTCTGGACCATCCCATGATGCCCATTTTCTCGGAAATCGTGATGTTAACCGCTGTGGATATAGTAGTTTTTCCTGACGCATGAGTCGATACACCTTCTTGAAGTTTATCAAATATTCTTTGTTGTATCGTAGCCACCAAGTCACTTTAATATATCCGTAATCGACGAATTTTTGTCCCAACAAGGTTTTAATCTCATCGACAACCTGCTCGTTACTTACCCGCTTCCCATCAATGGTGAAGGTATATCGGCTTGGCTTTCGTCCTCGCTGCCCGTTACGGAACTGGTAATAAAAACTACTGGAGGATAAACCCACAAAACTTAAAACCTTTCCAACCGGATATCCTTGATCTATATAGTGTTGAGTTACCATACGTTTTACCGAGGGTTTCGGATCGTTTTTTTTAAAAGTTCAGCTTTGATACTCAGCTCGAGTTCTTTATCAGCCAAGATTTGCTTCAGTCGCTGGTTTTCTAATTGTAGCTTCTTAATTTCCGGATCAATACGTTGACGCCTGGATTCAAGTCCTTCAAAGCCTTCAAGTTCGTATTTCTCTTTCCAGATATAAAACGTATTTGAATAGATCTCGTGCTTGCGGATCGTAGCTGTAACACCAATTTGTTCAGCTTCTTTTATGATCGACAGCTTCTGCTGGGCTGTCCAGGTTCTATGTTTTTTCATACTTTAAGTTAATTATTCTTAAAGTAGAATTTCACTCCAGCTATTTAGGGGGCTATGACAATAAGTACTTTTACTCATCATAACTATATCAAACTTATCTAAAATCTGATATCTTATCTCAACAGAAGGCTTTGAGAAGCCGGTGATTTTTGGGATGAGTATTTAGACAAGCAAAAACGGCTTTACAAAACTTTCTTATATCATATTATATGGGAGGGTTACTATGAAGTTGGTCTCGATTTTATTTCTGGCAATGTTCCAATTGGGAATTCAGAATCAGGATACATTGCAAACTAAAATCACAGAGATTTTTGAAAAAAATGTGGCTCCTGGTGCGGTAGTAATTGTGGTTCAGGGAGAAAACACCGTAATGCTGGAAACCTTTGGCCTGTCAAATCTTGAAGAAAATCGACTTATTGACCCCTCAAAAACGATTTTCAGAGTTGGTTCTGTATCCAAACCCTTTACCGCAATTGGAGTATTACAGGCTGTAGAAAAAGGGCTACTTGATCTGGATAAAGACATCAATGCTTATTTCGAGCAAGCACTTATTCAAGACGAATTCCTGACTCCGGTAACACTCCGTCATCTTTTAACACACACCGCCGGTTTTGATGACCGTTTTATTGGCAAGTCGGCAAGAAGCAAAAATGAAGCCTTATCACTAGGAAAATTTATCCAAACTCAAATGCCTGACAGGCTCATAGACTCAGGAGAAATTTCTTCCTATTCCAACTTTGGCGTTGCTTTAGCCGGTCATGTATTAGAACGCGCTTATAACCGTGATTTTAATACCATCATGAGGCAGGAGGCTTTTGAAAAACTAGGTATGTATAACAGCTCTTTTGATCCTGATGACGATGAACTTACCAATTTCATGACTGGATATTTCAGAACCGGAGCAGGTCTTATTCCTCTTCAATATGACTACATTTTGGATGCCCCCGCAGGTACTATGGTTTCCACAGCGCATGACATGGAGCGCTTTATGCACCTCTTATTACAATCCGATGGACTTTACCAAGCAGGCCTTATATCAGAAGAGCTCACTTCAGAAATGCTTTCGGTTCAATTCACTCATCACCCCAAACTATCCAGTGGTTTCGGTTATCTGTGGAATTTGCTTGAGTATAATGGTCACCGTGTGATTGGTCATGATGGCGGTTATATAGGAATATCTGCCAGACTTTGGTTTTTTCCGGATTTCGAAACGGCAATATTTATCGCCACCAGTACTATAGAATTTGGTTTCATCAATGAGGTGACTCATATATTAACGGAAAGTCTGCTTCCTGAGTCTTACAAATCACCATCATTAGCTTCACCGGAGTTAACATTTAAAGATAATCGTCCACTTTCTGATTTTGCAGGTACTTGGAGAAATACTCGCTACAGTGAAAATTATTTTACGAAATTTGCTGTATTAATCGGTTTTATGGGACATGAGTTTACTACTTCTGTTAAAGGAGACAGTCTATTGCTTATGCCCACCCACACGGGTGAACCCCGGCGATTAGTGCGAGTAGAACCCTTATTATTTCAATCGATTGATGATGATTATTACCTGGCTTTTCGGGAAGAAAATGGAGAAATCACGCACGCTTTCACAAGCGGAACATCTGCAAACAAACGTCTGAATTTTTGGGAAACGCAATTAGTTCAATGGACATTAATTGGCAGCATAACACTCTTTTTTCTGATTATTTCTCTGGTATATCCTGTATTGTATGTACTCAGAAAACTAAAAAATAGACCTCTCGTTTCAGGCCCCTTCGCCAATTTTGAATTAGGCATTGCAATAACATATACCCTGTCTCTTTTGCTTTTTGGAGTAGCGATGTTGTCTGTTGCGCCTTATGAAATTGCCATTGGGTTTGGATATGGAATCCCAGCTGTACTTTATTTCAGTACGCTACTGCCTTATGCTGCTTTAATCTTCACGATATTGCTTGCAATGAGTATTTTCAGGCAGTATCACAAAACACTCAGCAGAAAAGTATTTTCAGCCCTTGTTGTACTATGCTCCCTCGTTCTGTTTGCTTGCCTGTGGTACTGGAAACTGATTGGCTGGAATTTTTAAACTTGGGTCTTATTGCTCTAAAAACCAGTTGTATTTATTGCAAGACCTGATAAATCTGTAATCACCAAATCATCGCATAAAGTACCCCAAGTACTCCAATCGCTGCTAAAGCATAGACGATTTTTGCTGGCATAATGCCGTCATTTTCAGCGGCTTTTCCAAAAATCCCGAATACTAATGGATGCACCAAAAATGGCATGGCGAAAACAAAGGCTATCATTCCTGCGGCTTCGGCTCCGAACATCCCTTCCTGTATCGCAGCAAATAAACCAAAGTGAGAAATAGCCGAGGCATTAGCCATTACGGCATCCCCTAAAGACATGCCTGAAATATCTAGTAAAAATAAACCACCGAATACAGCAACCAACTGCCATCCTAAAGAAAACACCATCAAGCCACGGATTTCCTGATTTTCAACACCCATAGCACTGCGTAGCATTTTCATAGCGTAATAGGTCAGCAACAAACCCACAACCACTATAATTAGAGTATAGGACTTAATCAATTCTCCGGAAGTTGCGCTGGCAGCAAGAATGGAAAACACAAAAATATGCCCTATGAATGGGATATTTATCATAATAGGAGCGCGAATAGCTGCTTGCTTCCCTAAATCGCCGGCTGTACATGCACCCGTGAGGCCGGAGTGAGAAAGCGCCCCCGCCATTCCCGGCGCCAAATTTCGAATGTGATTGGCATGACCGAACCAAATTAAAATGGCAAGTCCGCCAAACATCCATAGTAACTGACCAAAAAAACCGAAAGATAGCACGGCATTCATTCCGGAAAGCTGAAAAGCCTCTGCAATACGAGAGCCACCAACCATGAAATTCGCAGCTAAGACGATGGGGATTCCCGCAAACAAAAGTGAGCGGATGGTTGGTCCAAATTGCCAGCTAACCATAAACATTCCCAAACCTACCGATAAAATCATAGCAAAAAAGATTTCCGGTAAAGCAATTACAGGTCGCACCCAAACCGCTATATGATGTGCAATAATCAATAGTAAGATTATTACTGCGGTTTCATAAATCCCTTTTCGAATATAAACTGCTTTGTTTGTTATCTGCGCTCTGTGGTCAATCAAAATCACCGAAGCAACCAAGCCGAGATAGCCAATCAAGGGATAAAACTCATCCAGAGGAAGTCCGGAAGCTTGCCCTATGAATAAGCGACGCAACGCTTCGATACCGGTCAGGATAAAGAAGCCACGAACCAAGAACATGAACTGGGTGGCTTTGGTACCCAAAAATAACTCTTTAGAAGAGGGCACCACCATTTCTTCGGGACTAATTTTTCGATTAGCAAATATTTTGCGGATTTCCTGTCCTCCCACAAAAAAGGAAGCCATCAAAGCTGTAATTGTTACGCGGCTGGTTAATTCTATCATAGGGAATTGAGGTAAGCCCGGTGTTGCCAAACCGGTATTCACCATGATATATCCCATTAACAAACCAAAAACGACAATAATGAGGATAGGCGAATAACGTGTCCCCGCTACTATGGTACGAGAAACTAGCACCATCGAAATCACAAGCAACAAGGTTAGCCAATATTGGTTCAGAATGTGAACTATACCAAAATTATCATATACAAAATCCATACATCATCCATCTTTCAGCGCTCGCATCGAACACTATTCAATACATCATATTTTAACTAATATTTCGCTGGCTGTACTTACTAATTCCACTAAATTTTATATACCAGAAAACGGCATAAAGGTACGGATTTAGGGTTTGATTACCTATCTAAGGGCTTCTACAATCTTTTTTGTAAAAAATCGAAACTTTGTTTTCGGGAAAAAGTATGATGATTTCCGCTCTCAATTTACTACTTTTAACAACCTTGCTTATTCCCAACACATAAGCCTAACTCTAACTAATCTTTTAGTATGACTTATTTTCTAAGATGGAGCACACTATGCTCATTTTCACTTCTTTTCATTGCCTTGTCATTTTCTCAGGCAAGTGCTCAAATTCATAAAGACAACCCTAATTCTGAGTTATTCGAATACGAAGAATATTTCGGGAAAGATGGTCGCCACTTTTTACGTATTGTTGGTGGCGACGAAGCAGATATCGAAGATTACCCCTGGCACGTTGCTATTACAACTCCTACTGGCCAACAGTTTTGTGGCGGGGCGATTATTGATGAATACTGGGTAGTTTCTGCTGCGCACTGTATGGGTGCTACTCCTCCGTATATAAAAGCCGGTGTTACTAACCGAACTGCTGCCGGACAATTAATTGCAGCTGAAGAAATGTATATTCATCCCAATTATCCGGGCAGAGGAATTGATTCTGATATTGTTTTACTGCGACTTGCCTCTCCTATTGATTTAAGCGGGCCTGAGGCTTCGGCAATTCCGGTAATTACCAGATTTCATGCGGATGCAGGTTTCACCAATCCCGACACCTTAGCTACTGTAACCGGTTGGGGCGCTATTTCTGAAGGGGGGCCAAGCAGTAATATTTTGCGGGTAGTTGATGTGCCCATCGTTTCTCTTGAAGAGGCTTCTGTCTTTTACGGTGAAGGTACTCTTTCTCCAGACATGCTAGCAGCCGGCTATCCGGAAGGCGGGAAAGATGCTTGTCAGGGTGATAGCGGTGGACCGTTGGTTGTTGCAGATCCAGATAGTCCTGTTGGATATGGTCTTGCAGGTGTAGTTAGTTGGGGAGATGGTTGTGCTCGACCTAACCTTCCCGGTATTTACGCTCGTGTTTCTTATTTCCATGATTGGATTGAAGTAACAACCGGCCTTCTTTTTGATGGTCCGGGTGAGCCTGCACCCGTTGGAAGTTTTTCTTTGCTCAGCCCATCCAATGATACCTCTCTGGAATTAAATATGGATACTGATGTTGACTTGGAAATCACTTGGGAGGATGCTGAAAATGCAGGTGGTTACTACTGGCAATTTTTTGCTGACGAACCAGCCGCAGTAACCAACAATAGAGCTGTTCTCTTCGAAAAGTATTTCACGGAATTTGGCCGAGACAAAAAAAGAGAGTTTTTTCATACTAATTCACACAAAAGAGAAGGCTTAGCGCAAGAAGCTTTAATAAGCGTGCCGGCGGATAGCAATGGTGGAAAAAACTACTTAACTATCAACAGTATTGATTTTTTGCGTAGTATGGTCGGTGTTGGCTTATATCGCCAACAAAGCATAAGTGGTAGCTGGAATGTGCGTGCTCGTGGTAATTCTGATGTTCGATTCGCAGATGAAACATTCGAACTTAATTTATCTAATACAGGTGTGCGTCCTGATGCTATTGAAGACAAGCTGTATACCTTCTCATCAGAGGAAGGCTTCACCACAGGTAGTATTCATGAACAAAATGATTGGGTAGCAGCCACAGGCGGTCAGGGTATTGGTGGACTTGGAGTTTTTGGTCCGGCAAACACCGAATCGCCCCTTATTGTTGATGATATTCATAATGGTTCTGGACAAAGTTTACATTTCCCTAATGTTTCCACCGAACCGGACAACAGATTCTTCTACGCTATAGGTCCGGAATTTAACGTAGATGGCGAAGGAGCTTATGTTGTTTCCACAGACTTCCGTGTTACTGATGTTTTAGGTGCTGATTACCTGATAATTATCGACGACGACGAAACACTGACAACCTTGGCAATTGTTGTTATTGATTGGCTAGGTCGTATCATTGTAATTCAGGAAAACCTATCCGGAGTTGCAGGCGAATGGGAGCCCTCAGACGAATGGCAAAATCTAACTGTGGTTTATAACAAAAATGGATTTATCTCCTATGTGCTGAACGGTGAACTATTAGCAACAGCACCTCACCCTTATGCCGAAATTGCACAACCAACTCGTATGTCTTTCATGTCGGATAACTGGCATGATGGTGAAACCGGCCACTTTGACAATATCAGTATCGTAACAGAAGAAAATCGAAATGTTTCTTTCACGGTTGATATGCGTGCACAAATTGCACAAGGCGCATACACACCGGGCACTGACGAAGTAAGCATTAGAGGCGGTTTCAATGGTTGGGAATCTACAGTCTTAGAGCCTACTAATATGGATGGCATTTACACTACTACCATCTATGTAGAAGGCGACTTTGAAGATGAAGTGCAATACAAATTCTTAATCAATGAAGATTTCGAAGAAGCCGTTGGACCGGGGGACAATGGTAATCGTGTACTTACTCTTTCTCATGCTGGTATAGATATGGATATGGGTGTAGCACGTTTTAACAATCAGGCTCTTCCCGAACAAGTTGTACTTCGCTCTCCTTTAAACGGAGCTACGGGTATCAGCCTGACTCCTACCCTTAGATGGGATAGTGCAGATTTTGCTGATGATTACACCTTACAGGTAAGCGAAGATTCTGACTTTACTGATATCTATGCATCTGTAGCAGAAATTACTGGCAGTGGTGCAAACATTACTTACAGTGATTTAATCTTAGAAGGTGGAACAACCTACTACTGGAGAGTCCAAGGAAATAACGAATTTGGTGGTGCTGAATGGTCAGAAACCTGGTCATTCTCAACAGAAACTCCAAGCTCAACAGAAAACGAAGAGCTGCCGCGCGAGATTGTACTTTCACCAAACTTCCCGAATCCATTTAACCCAACTACAACCATTCAATACAGTCTGCCTAATAGCATGCCTGTTAGTCTGAGAGTGTATGACATGACGGGTAGAGTAGTTGCCATCTTGGTTAATGGAACCGTCTCTGCAGGTACGCATCAGGTAACATTTGATGCCTCTAATCTTGCCAGCGGTATGTATATCTACCGCCTTGAAGCAGGTGAGCAAGTATTGCATAACAAAATGCTACTCGTGAAGTAATCCTCAGCGATTTTCACGGCATTTTACGAAAAGTCTCTGTACTCTTAGTGCAGAGACTTTTTTTATAATATGGTTTTGCAAAACCACTATGGATGGATAAGGAAACAGACTATGACACTCTCCCCGTTTTTTACGCCCAAGAGCATCGCTGTGATTGGCGCTTCAAGAAACCCGCACAAACTAGGCTATGGTGTAATTCGTAATCTTCTCGAATACAAGTTTAAAGGTGATATTTATCCTGTCACACTCTCTTCTAATGAGATTTTAGGCATTCCCTGCTACACAGACATAGAAGAACTCCCGGCGCCACCAGACTTAGCCGTTGTGATAGTTTCGGCACAGCAAGTTGCAGAAACTTTAAAAGCCTGTGGTAAAGCCACTATCCGTAATGTGATTCTCGTAAGTGGCGGTTTCAGCGAAACCGGCGAAGATGGGGAAAAACTGGAAAAAGAAATAAAAGAGGT
>SKIC01000186.1 GCA_007116685.1 Balneolales bacterium | reverse complement strand
ACTTATCATCATATTACTGAAAATTCCCAGAGTTTATTTGGCTTTTTGGATAAAACCGAACAAGATTTGTTTGAATTACTCATAACTGTGAAAAGTATCGGACCAAAACTGGCGCTGACTATTTTATCCGGCTTACAGGCAGATGATCTTCGTCAGGCAATTATTCATCAGGATGTGATTACCTTATCCAGAATACCGGGAATTGGGAAAAAGACGGCTGAACGTCTCGTTCTTGAACTTAAAGATAAAGTGGGGAGTGCAGATAGTACTGTGGTTTCCGGTATTGCAATAAATGATGCCCGATCGGAAGCCGTTAGCGCACTTGAGGCACTTGGCTACAAGCGAAATGCTGCTGAAAAGGCTGTTCAAAAAGTCTTTTCTACATTAAATGCTGAAGAGCGAGATGTTTCCACAGTAATTAAATCAGCTTTGAAAGTTCTCATCTAGGTCTCTTTATTTGATAACTTTTTCTTAATAATAAGCGGTTTATTTTTAGCGCGGTACATAGTACCATCTATTATTGAATGCTAACAAAATTCCATCGCACTTTGGCAAATGCAAAAATATTGGTTGTAGACGATGAGCACGACTTGCTCGATTTAATAAGTTATAACCTCAAAAAAGAAAATTACGACGTAATAACTGCTGACAACGGTAAAGAAGCCATAGCGCTGACCCGCAGTCACAGACCTTCTTTAATTTTACTGGATGTAATGATGCCCCACATGGATGGGCATGAGGTATGTGCTGTTTTAAAAAGTGATCCTGATTCAAAAGAGATACCTATCGTTTTTCTTACAGCGCGTAGCGATGAAAAAACGGAAGTTAAAAGTTTAAACTTTGGTGCTGATGATTACTTAACGAAACCTATCAGCACTACAAAACTGACTTCTCGGATAAAGGCCGTACTTAGAAGATTTACGCAGCCGAATGAAAAACTTTCAAACCTAAATGTGTTGGGTTTATTCATTAACAGAGATAAATATGTGGTAGTAAATAATGAAGAGGAAATTCAGTTGCCTCGAAAAGAATTTGAACTGCTATACTTTTTGGCTTCCAGAAAGGGTAAAGTCTTTAGCCGTCAGGAGCTATTAAACGAGGTTTGGGGAAATAATATTTACGTAATTGACCGTACTGTTGATGTTCATATTCGTAAGATTAGAGAAAAAATAGGATCAGAATATATAGAAACTGTAAAAGGGGTGGGCTACCGCTTCAAAGAATGACGCGAGTTAATATTTCGAATTTTTTTGTACTGGGTTTTCGCCTCGCCATATTTCCTGCAATAGTATTTCTGCCGATATCATTTTTACTATTGTTGATTTGGCTGAGTTGGGCTCAATCTATTCTGGCAGCAGTGATGCTCAGCCTGATAGTTTTTGCAATCACTTACTTTTTTGCTCTTCGAATTATGAAGCAGCGAGTTACCATGTTGTCTACGGCTTTTGAAAACATCGCAAAAAAACAATTCGAAGAACAGTTGGAGTTTCGCTTCAAAAAGCAAGATGAGGTGGATTATCTCTTATTGCAATCCGCCAAAACCAGTCTCATGGTGGAAAAGGAAATTCAGCGGTTAAATAAGATTGAGAATTATAGAAAAGAATTTATTGGAGATATCTCTCACGAATTAAAAACGCCAATATTTGCTGTTCAGGGATTTGTTGAAACGTTATTGAACGGTGCTTTGGAAGATCCAGAAGTTAATCGGGTCTTTTTGAAAAAGGCTATGAAGAACATTAAGAGGTTAACGTATCTCACACAGGACTTGATGGAAATTTCAAAATTGGAGACCGGGGAATTGAAATCAGTAATTCAAACAATTCCATTAAATACTGTAATCAGGGAAGTTATTGAGAGCTTGAATTATAAAGCCAGTGATGAACAGATTGATTTGAAATTCGAAGAGCACAAAAAAGATTTATATGTACTCGCAGACAGAAATCAAATCCGACAAGTTCTCATCAATCTTGTTGAGAATGCGATAAAGTATAACCATAAACAGGGTATGGTCACTATTCATGTGAATAAGGATAAAACAGACGAGTCTAAAATCAGAGTTACTGTGAGCGATACCGGAATTGGTATCCATCAACCTGATATTGAGCGAATTACAGAGCGCTTTTACCGAGTTGATAAATCACGATCAAGAGAAAAAGGGGGCACCGGTTTGGGACTTGCCATTGTAAAACACATATTGGAAGCGCATGGTACAAAACTCATCATAGATAGCGTGCCTAATAAAGGTAGTACGTTTTCTTTTGACCTTATGAATGCAGATAGCGTTTCTGCTTAGCCAAAATTTTAGTAGTTTCTGAGCCTCTTATACATCTAAAAAAGTTATCGCAATGATTCATACACTCATCATGGCTGGGGGAGTAGGTTCAAGGTTCTGGCCAAAAAGTCGCGCTCAAAAACCAAAGCAATTTTTAAATTTAGTGGGAGAGACTTCCTTAATCAGACAAACCTACGACAGAATTGTACCTCTTGGGTCTGCAGACAACACTTTGGTAATAACAAATGACGCCTACTGCGATATGGTTGCAGAAGAGATTCCGGAATTGCCAAACCAGAATATTATTGGCGAAGTGGTGGGGAGAAATACCGCTCCATGTGTTGCACTAGCAGCAGCCGTTGTTAGCAAGAAAGACCCCGAAGGAGTCATTGTGGTTTTACCTTCTGATCATTTTGTGAGAAATGAGGATAAATACAGAGAAATAATCAGTTCAGCGGCAAAAAAGGCAGCAGAGGGAAGTCATTTACTAACGGTGGGAATTGCCCCAAATCGTCCGGAAACAGGTTATGGATATATCCAATACAACGATAAAAAGAAAACAGACAGCGATGGTAATCCCGTTTATCTGGTAAAAACTTTTGCTGAAAAACCCGATTTGGAAACAGCAATGCATTTTTTGAATTCCGGAGATTTTCTCTGGAATAGTGGCATGTTTGTTTGGCGAGCCGATACCATTTTAAATGAATTCAAAAAATGGTTACCCGAAATTCATAAAGAATTGGAATTAGTAACTCCCCATTTGGGCACAAAAAATCAAAAAGCGGCGATTGATAGATATTTTTCAAGATGTATATCCATTTCAGTGGATTATGGAATCATGGAAAAAACAGATGCGGTTCATGTGATTCCCGGTGATTTTGGCTGGTCGGATGTAGGCAGTTGGATGGCTGTTTACGAATTGGCTGAAAAAGATAACACAGGCAACGTTCTACATGCTAAAAAGCCCATAGTCGTGGATTCCCAAAACTGCTACTTGGAATCTAATTCTGAGAAATTAATCGGTCTTGTTGGCCTGCAGGGTTTAACTGTAGTAGAAACGGATGATGCTCTGCTGATTTGCCGCTCTGATGCTTCACAGAGTGTTAAAGACCTGTACAATGCACTTGATACAGATGCTTATAAAACATACAAATAGCCCCGGATAAGCGATTAGATATTGATTTCAAGTTGATCGAAAGCCAAACGAACACTTTCCGGTAATCTGGATTCTGCTTCTTCGTGACGTACTTGAGGAGATAGGTGTGTCAGATATGTTTTTGGAACACCCAATTCCGCTGCAATTTCTGCAGCTTCCCCAATAGTGAAATGTGTTGGATGGCTATTCCAGCGCAAGCCACTTAACACCAACACTTTTACACCGGCAAGTAGTTCTCTGGTTTCTTCGGGGATGAAATTAGTATCAGTGACATAGGCAAAATCATTGAATCGAAAGCCTAAAATATCCATAGTGCCGTGTTTGACAGGTAATGGTGTTATGGTGCAGTCCGAGAGCTTAATTTCGTTTTCAATGACGTGGAAATCCAAGTCTACAGAGCCTGGTGTTTTACCGGGCTCAAACATATAATGGAATCTCGTTTTAATTGCTTCTACTACCTGATTTGAAGTATAGGTGGGGATGGCGCCATTTTGCGCATAGCAATATGGACGCAAATCGTCCATACCGGCTATATGATCAGTATGCTCATGAGTTATCATTAGAGCATCAATTTTTGTGATGCCGGATCGTAGTGTTTGTAATCGGAATTCAGGTCCGGAGTCTACAACAATGGAAGTTTCTGGAGTTTGAACCCAAATAGAACACCGATATCGTTGATCTCTGGGGTCGGTGCTAATCCCGTTTCGTGAAAATCCGCCTGCAACAGGAACCCCCATTGAAGTACCAGTTCCTAAAAAAGTTATTTTCATTATTTATTAACCTCTTCCTCAAATTGAGAATAAGGGACTATCCCTTTCTTCTTCCATAAAGATTCCAGATTTTTGCGCACAGCAGGTTTCACATATAGGTTCTCAAGATTCTTTTTAGCCAAAAATCCAGCCAATAAGCTAATGTTATATTCGACCGGATGGTTTTTATTGAGCATAATTAATTTTTGACCTTCCAATACGCAGGAGTCGCCTCTGAAATTACCTTTTTCTTTGCGAATTCTATATCCAAGTTCATTTGTTATTTGTTCCAACTCATCAAGGAAGCGTTCATTTTTCATCTTAAAAACTTACTCCAATTAGAAAACTGTGTGCATCGATTTGATAATCGAATCGATCATCCTGAAGATTATATCTGGTACTTCGCCAGTCATAACCAATTGCCAGTCCCAAGTTATCAAAAAGGTTATCAAAGTAAAGGCGTGCTCTTCCTTCAAATACCCACATGCTTCCGCCGGTACCACCAAAAGACGTAACAGAGAAGCCATATTGAGGCATTCCTGAGATATCTATCCGAATTTGATTATTTATAGTAAACATGGTGTTTAAACCTGCACCAAGAAGGGCTGAACTTTGTTGGAAATCATCCCGAATTGGATCATTGAAGCGCAGAGCTGTTTGTGTAAAATCCGTTCGTAATTGAATTGGGATTCCTAATGTGAATGATCTTCGGCTGAGCAGGCCATATCGGCCGTGTATGCCAACGCTGACATTGAAATAGGATAAAGAGTCAGAGTCACCAACTCTATTATTGTAACCAAAAGATACGTTTAAGCCAGGTAATTCAGCACGTAAACGATAAATAGGTTCGTTAAAAGAAAGTGTACCTTCAGGCTTATCGCTGCCTCTGTAAAAGAAATCCACAGGCTCGAGCCCAAGGAATACGGTACTGGTTGGTAGAATATTTTGACCTCTATCTGACTCAACCGAAAACATCTGCGCAAAAGACATAATGGGAGTCATGTAGATGACCAAAAAAAATATGCTGAAAAAAAATATTTTTTTTATCATTGGAACTTTTTTGAACTGGACTGCATTGCCTAGGCTATAACAAACTTTTAAGCAATGAAATTCGCAATATTTATTTCTTTAATGATGATTTTCACATTGTGTGAAGGTAAAAATACGGAAGACAGACCATCCTCTGAATCTTTTTTTGATTTTACTATGCAAAATGTGCGAGGACAAAATATTGATCTCAAATCATTTGAAGGAAATGTTCTGTTGGTAGTAAATACCGCATCTATGTGTGGCTTTACAAAGCAGTATGAGGAATTACAGGCTCTGCACGAAAAATATGCTGATCAAGGTTTTAGTGTTTTAGCATTCCCTTCCGGAGATTTTATGAGCCAGGAGTTCGGTTCAGATGAAGAAATTGCTGAATTTTGCGAAGTCAATTTCGGCATCACATTCCCTCTTTTTTCAAAAGTTTCAGTTCGCGGGAACGATAAGCATAATTTGTTTGCTTACCTGATTCAACAAGATAATCAAGACTTTACAGGTGGAATTAGATGGAATTTTGAAAAGTTCCTAATTTCGCCCGAAGGACAGCTTGTTAGACGTTTTAGAAGTAGTGTAACACCTTTTGATAATGAAATCACATCCGCTATAGAAAGTCTGCTTTAGACTTCTATAGCATCTATCCCATCACCATCCACTAAAAAAGCCGGAACTGATACTTCCGGCTTTTTCTTTTTGTGAAAACTGAGAAGCCTACTTCTAAATTGTGGATTATCATTTTCCATCTATATCTCTAAGAAATCTGATAAAGTGGATTATAACAGTGAGTGCTTGTTATCAAGCTTCTAGCCTATTACGACTTACATTTCCTGCGCATGAGATAAAACTTAGGCTACGTCGTGTCAGAAGGCTTTGAAAAACCGTCTTTTTGCCCAATATCTTCGTTATCAGGATTTTAAAATCCTCACATATGGCCAATATGCTTCGGTTTCAAAATCCTTCTGGCCTCGATCTTGAACAAAAATCCTGATTTTTCCAAAGCCTCCTGTTACGTGATTAGGCAGAATCGCTATTAGAAATACTCAGTGATTCCAAACATTAAACGGAATCCCAAATCATCATTTCCTATTAGATTGCTCATGTAGAAAGGTACGCGCAGACTGAATTCCAGGTTTTGTAATACTCTTGATTCAGACCGCCATCGGGCAACTTGAGGAATTTGTTCTGTGCCATAAACCATGCCAATACCCAAAGAGGCAAGAATACCATGATCCGGATAATCCCTGAAAACGCTATCATTCCATGCCTGTCCGATTCCGGAGAAAAATTCAAATTTTAGGGGGTGCAGAGCATTTCCCGGTTCAAAAGGAGCAATGGAATTCCAAAAGGTAAAGGCAAAGTAAAAATTACCGATATGACCGGGGGATCCAACTCCAAGCAACTGATAACCTAATAAACCACTACCGGAGTTTGCTGACAGAATATTATCATCAAGTAAACCACTACCCATATTTGCAATGCTCCAATAAGCAGGGTTTCTCCACAAATCTTCTGAACTTCCGGTTGCAACTGAAAATCTTTGCTGAACAGGCATGGTAGCTGACCCACCCCCAAAGCGAACGCCAAATCTGGATTCTACCGGCTCAATTAATTCTAACGTTCTATTGGCTTCAGCCCAAACTTTGGAGGCAGAAAAATTAGCTCCAAAAGCTGAACCCTGCAGAGCAACCATAAACCCATCCTTCCGATAATCACCGTGCTTATATTTGGCTCTTATACCAAACACATGGCCTTCTTCCCATCTTTGGCTCAATACATTGGTTAAACGATCTGCGTATTGAGCCTGATGGAATAGACTTACTGAGATTATGCGTTCTCGGGGTTCCAAAATACTGTAGCGACCTAATCTTTTTTCAAAACCAATTCGCTCTTCCCCAATACCATAATAACGTTGCACTTCTAAGTTGAGAAAAGCATTCGGGCCAAATTCTCTGAGGGGATGCGTGTAGCGCAAGCGGTAATCTATATCAAATAGTTCGAATGAAGGATTATCCAGAGAGCCCGTTGTAATCATAAACTGGGCTTCGTAGGGGAATTGATTAAGAAAGTAACTCCCACGTGAGGTTGCACCAAGCCTGAATCCTGAGTTTTCACCGTAGAAAAAAGCAGGGCGCCAGGTTGCTCCGTAATGTTGCCAGCTTGGTTGTGGTAAGGCCATGAATTGTAAATCAACTGGTCGTGGCCAGCGGTTATTTAAACGATTTTTATCCGCTAAACGCAAACTTGGATCTATTTCGACGGATCTGATTTTTCTGCCATCATTGGGCAGTGCTACCAAATATTCCGGATGTGTCCACGGCCAGGGGCTAGCCTCATAGCGAGGAACGCCTCCGTACTCATGTTCTTTGAGTCCGTGTTGATGATGAGTTGGCACATATAAAAGTTTCTGACTCCCGTCTTCAAATGTAATCATCACATCCAAAGGCATGAACATGAACTCATTCCTTTTAAAATGTATGGATAAGGAATCCTCGTTTTCCTTAACATTCGCAATGCTGTAATCAATAGTACGGGTGGTGTTGGCGAATTCATCGAAGTACCAACTCAAAACCATCCCACTCTCTTTTTCCGCAATACGCTTGAAATCATTCAGATTTGGATGCCGACCGCCCCATTCTTCAAAGTAGCGCTTCATTGTTCTGCGTAAAGCATTTTTACCAATGATGTACTCTAATTGATGTAGGAAAACCACACCCTTATTGTATGATGCCACACTAAATGCATAGTTCGTCTCGTAGCGATCGGATTGTCTGTTCAGGGGTTCTTCCAGCCCACTTTGCACAATTCTGAAATAGGATAAGTAATTCCTCATGTGGGGATGATCTGCCTGTATATCAAACAGATGGTCCATGGTATAGTTTTGAACATATACAGTAAAACCTTCATCCATCCAGGAAACCTGACTTTCATTGGTGGCCAGCCAGGTTTGATACCACATGTGGGCCAGCTCGTGAACTGTAACGCTGACCAGACTAAATAAACTACGATGACCGGTAATTAGCGTCATCATCGGATATTCCATTCCACCATCCCCACCTTGAACAACTGAAAATTGTTCGTAGGGATATTCCCCGTAATTGGCACTCAAAAATTCAATAGCATCCAAGGTCATTTCACCCAAAACCTCCCAGTTTCGGGTTCTGGGATCAGGTACATAAAATAAATGAACTCTCGGCCCATCAGCTCTTTGATAAATTTCATGAACAAAATTAGGATCAGCACCCCAGGCGAAATCAATCACATTTGGAGCATAGAAATGCCAGGTAAGTTCTTTTCCTTCAGGACGATTTAGGGGGATATCCGGATCTTCATAACCGTGGCCGATTTCTTGTGGATTTTGCAAATAGCCCGTAGCTCCGATAGTAAATGAAGAATCTATAGTTATGTGGACATTATAATCTGCCCAAACGCCGTGAAATTCACGAGCCACATAAGGATGTGTATGCCAGCCTTCATAATCATATTCGGCCATTCGGGGGTACCACTGAGCCATGGAATATGCAATTCCCTCGAGGTTGTCTCTTCCTGTTCTGCGAATCTGAACGGGTACTTGTGCCTCATAATACATATCAATGACGGTGCTATCACCGGGAAGCAAAGGTTTATCCAAAGTGACTTCCATGATGGTTTGGTCGATTCTGAAATCTAAACTTTCCCCATTTTGGAAAATATTGTGAATGTTCTGATAGCCAATTTCATGATCTTCAAGATGAAAAATTCTGTCTCTTACCCGTCTGTCCGGGTCAATAATACTGCGAGAACGGACATCCATCATACTGCCGGGCTGAAAGGCATTATAATAGAGATGAAAAAAGACTCTGCTTAGCGTATCCGGTGAATTATTGTAATACACCATTTCCTGCCAGCCATCCATTTTGTGAGTTTCAACATCCAGACGCACATGGATATCATAGGTCATAAACTGCTGCCAACGCTCTGATTGCTGCGCTTTGGAAAAGAATGGAAGTGAAATGAGAGTGATTAAAAAAAGTACACGTATCAAATGCAGCATATTGATATCACAATAGAGTTAATAGTATGGCTAAAAAAGATTTCTGCCACTGAAAGCGCGGGTCAATGTAGCCTCATCAATGAATTCCAATTCGGTTCCCATTGGAATACCGTGGGCTATTCGTGTTACTTTTATACCCAAAGGAGACAACAATTTGTTGATATAAAACGAAGTGGCTTCGCCTTCCGCATCAGGATTTAGTGCCAAAATAACTTCCTGAACAGGTTCCTTTTCATTCGTTACTCGGCTAACTAATTCCTTAACACGAATATCATTCGGGCCTACGCTATCCATTGGCGATATCACACCGCCCAGTACATGATAACGCCCTCTGAATTCGTTGGTTTTCTCGATAACCATTACATCTTTTGGTTCTTCAACCACGCAGATAGTAGCATTTTTACGTTTTTCGGAGCTACAAATTCTGCAAGGGTCCTGATCTGTAATGGTGAAGCAGACAGAACAATAGCGAATATTTGTTACCAGATTGGCTATTGCTTCAGAAAGGGCAAAAACTTGTTGCCCTTCTTGTTTGAGCAGATGCATGGCAATTCTCTGTGCTGATTTTCTGCCTACACCGGGTAATTTTGCTATTTGTTCAATAGCATGCTCAAGCGTTTCTGAGGTAATCTGCATTCAGGCTGTAAATTATTTCAACCCAAATTGGCTGAGATCAAAGCCGCCCAATCCACCGGGTAGCATAGAACTGGTGATTTCCTGCATCTTTTGTTGTGATGCACTCTCTGCTTCAGCCAATGCTTTATTAACGCCGGCAACAATTAAATCTTCCAGCATTTCCATATCATTAGGGTCAACAACATCTTTATCGATGGTAATCCCTATGATTTCGCGATTTCCATTGGCTGTAACTTTAACCATGCCGCCACCGGCTTCGGCTTGTACTTCCAATTCGCCAAGTTTATCCTTGGCTTCCTTCATTTTTGCTTGAAATTCGTTGATTTTTCCGAACATGTCTGCCATGTTTTGCATGGGTATATCCTCGTAACTAATAAGTGTTAAAGTTCTATTTCTGCGCCGAAAATTTCGACAATAGACCGCAGCCGCGGATCTTTTTCCTGTAGTTTTTTAAACCGTTGGTATGGGTCTAACGCTTCAATATCTATCTGCGTTTGTTGTTTTAATTTCCCACGTATTCTGATATTTCTGCCACATAACTCTTGCAGAACTTTACCGTAATCGGCTCTGCGTTCTTCAATGAGTTCGTAAGCAAACGAATCTGTACACTCTAGCGTCAAAACCTGATCATTATAATCAGCCGGAGTAGTGCGTTGTATGGTGAAATACAGAACTTGCTCTAAATCATTTCTGGCTTTGTTTAGGTATTGAGGCCAAATATTTTGAATGTCGTGCAGATAGATACTCTGTTCTGCTGTAAAAAGACCTTTTGATTCAGGTTCCGGTTTTGAGGCCAGAGCAAGATTTCCAACCACGCTGGCTTGACCAACTTCTTCTTTTCCTGGAAGTGAGGTGACTGTTCCTTCCGGACGGGATAGATTGCCCAAAGATGGTTTGCCGAATAAATCACTACCCAAAGAACTTCCCGTACTTTTTGGTGTTGAAACGGCATCTACAGGTGGGGAAGATGACTTCGGAGTTGGTGTTGAACTCTGCTGGGGTGCCGGGCGTGGATTCGGTTCAGGCTTTGCTTCAGCTTTAGTCTCTGGCTCTTTCGCTATTTCCGGTTCTGAAGGGCTGTCCGCTCTTTCGTATGATTTAGCAGGTGTTTCCTTTTTTTCAGGGCTTACTTCTGTTTTTTTTTCTGCAACAGGTAACTCTTTGCCGGAAAGAGACGCATTCAAATGCTTAAGCTCATTCATTAAGGCTTGATATCCGCCACTACGCTGCATGTGCATCAGTTTGAGCATAGTAATCTCAAATTGAATTTTCGGCTGTTGCGCATCTCTGATTTTAAACTGCGCTTCGCTTACGATATGCATCATGCGTAGCAAGTCATCATTAGAAAATGCTTTGCCTGTATTTTGATAGCGCGCTCTTTGTTCTTCAGTGGCTTCTATCAGAAAGGTGTTTTTTGTGTCTTTTGATAAATAGAGATTTCTGAGATGCTCAGTGAGTCCGTTCAGAAACTCCAAAATATCGTAACCTTCTTGCAGTAAGCCGTTCAAAAGTCTGATTCCGGAGCTGGAATCTCTTTTCTCAATCAATTCCATGATTTCAAACATGCGGACACTGCTAACCACATTTAAAGCTTTATACAGAGCTTCGCTGCTGATGTTCAATCCGCAAAATGCAATTGCCTGATCAAAAATACCGAGTGCATCACGCAGGGCACCGTCTGCTTTTTTTGCGATTACGTGCAAGGACTCATCGTCGATTATTATGTCTTCTTCTTGGGCGATAAATCTCAGGCGTGATACAATTTCATCTACTTTGATTCTGCGGAAATCAAAACGCTGACAGCGGGATAAAATAGTAGGCAGAATCTTATGAGGCTCGGTAGTCGCAAATATAAATATGGCGTGCTCCGGCGGTTCTTCCAGCGTTTTTAGTAAAGCATTAAACGCCGATTTACTGAGCATGTGCACCTCATCCACGATGTAAACCTTGTAGCGACCGTTTTGGGGCGGAATGCGAACACGTTCCCGGAGTGCGTGAATATCCTCAACTTTGTTGTTCGAAGCCGCATCAATTTCGAAGATATTCAGCGTTTTGTTGAGGTCTTCGCCATCGATATTATCTTCCACATCGTTGATGGCTCGCGCAAGCACCCTTGCCATTGTGGTTTTACCAACGCCTCTTGGTCCGCAAAATAAATAAGCATGACTCAGGCGATTATTGGCGATGGCATTTTTTAATGTTGAGCTTACATGTTCTTGCGAAACAATATCTTCAAAAGACTTAGGTCGGTATTTTCTGGTTAGGGCTTTGTAGTGCTCAGACATGTAACATTGACATTTGGATTGCTAATGAACGAGGTTTTAAAGTACAAAAAAAACTCGCCCATCGCAGGTAGAAAAACGGAAGAAATTGATTGAAAGCCTCAAAGATGGCGACGTAATCGTAAACCTAAATTGCGGATTACAGTTAAGGCAAAATCAGAATGCTCACGTACCGTTTTTAAAAATTGTTCTCTGGAAATACGAAATACGGATACCTCATTAAGCGCCTCTGCGCTGGCGGAATATGGGGTGCCTGTCATTAGAGCGAATTCCCCAAATAGTGTACCTTGTCCGAAACGGGCCATTAAAAATTCATCTCTGTAAATTCTGACTTCACCGGAAATGAGTACATAAGCATCATATTCTCCGGAACCTTCTTCAATAATTCTATCACCTTGCTTTATGGTATGGAAAGAACCGTTTTCACAAAGAAATAGCAGGCTTTGCGTATCACAATCCCTGAAAAGGCGATTGCGTTTAAGGGCATTTACGACATCCATATTGTTGGAATCAGACACAGACATGATGAAAAAAGTTGTATGAAGAGGTTGCTTTGCTTGTGAAAGTACAAAAAAAATTCATTTTCAATACTTGCTAAGCAGAATTCCTTAGATTAAGGCTCAATTTTTAATTCATTTTATGGCTTTGTTACAAGGTTTATATCCAAGAATACGATATAAAGACGGGAAACGTCGTTTTTGGAATCCGGTTTATAAGAAAACGCTCTTGCCCTTGCCGGAGGAATTGGTACGCCACAGGTTTTTGGAATATCTGATTGAAAAACGATGCTGGTCATTATCCAGAATCAGTATGGAATCCGGAGTTGAGATGAGTAGTGGAAAGGGCAGAACTGATTTAGTTTGTTACAATAAATCATTTGCTCCTGTTTTACTTGTAGAATGTAAAGCCCCCAATATCCCCATTACTGAAAAAACAGCGATTCAAGCCGTACAGTACAATAGAGCGTTGGAAGCCGAATATCTATGCCTGACTAACGGACAAACTACTCGCTTTTTCAAAAGCTCAGATCCTGCTTCTGAGATAAACCCAGATGAGATTTTTGATAAACAAGCTGAAATCGATTATGACGAGGCTTTTTGGCAAGAAAGAGGATTTGTTGGAGAAAAATCAGCCGAACAAACCCGTGCTTATATCTCTGAAATATGCAGTAAGTATTTCACAAACGGCAGGGAGGAAGTTGCTTACCTCAGGCCACCGGTAATTTTTGAGCATAGCCTCAATCACTTTTATAAGGTGGATGAAAACGGGACGGAACTCACTGCCTGGACCTTCATGAGTACTCCTGATAGAAAATCGTATTTAGTTTTACTCAAGAGTAGCAAAAAAGAATTACAATCTGTTTTAATATGGAATCCAGATAAACCTGAGCATCTCATTCTACTTCAACCTAAAGGAATTGAAGATATTACTATTCAAGATGAGGACAGTAGTGAACTGAATAAGATTGAGCCACAGTTATTTACAAACCATCTCAAAGAATTATCTAAATATTGTTAAACCATGCATTCGGAACATCGCAAAAAACTAATTGAAGCCTTAACCGAAGAAACTGGAATTGTCTGGATAAAAGGCGCCAGCCCGATGAATCGTTATAATACAGACTACGAATTTGCCTTCAGGCAGGAGTCGAATTTCTTGTATTTAACGAATTGTCACGAGCCGGATTTTGAAGTAATCATTGATCTGGATGATCAGCAATATTATCTGATAGCGCCAAAAAGAGATGCTAATTATGCCGTTTGGATGGGATTCGTACCCGAAAAAGAGGAATTATTAGAGCGTTATAAACCTGATACGCTTCTGTACTCTGATGAGCGCGATGCTTTTCTAAAAAGGAGAAATCCCGAGAAAGTGTTTTGCCTGGATGCTGAGCAGGCTAAAGAAATCTCAGATTTGGGATTTTCGACTGATGATAACTTACTAGCCGATGCTTTGGCGCATTGCCGTTGTATAAAAACGGAGTGGGAATGCAATCAATTACGATCTGCCTCAGCAATAGCTTTTGTGGCCCATACCAAAGTGAGACAAATGCTAAAACCAGGCTTGTTCGAATACGAATTAAAGGCAGCATATCTACAAGAAGCCATGAGCAGAGGATTGCTTCATGAGCCTTATAATGGAATTTTTGCCGGTGGTAAAGGCTCGGCAGTATTGCATTACGTGGATAACAACCGAAAACTGAAAGATGGCGATTTGTTTCTGATAGATGCTGGAACGGAGTACAATGGCTACGCCGCTGATATCACGCGTACTTATCCTGTGAATGGTAGATTTACGGATTTACAAGCTGATTTATACGAAGTTTGTCTTAGAGCCTTGAATAATTCCATTGCCAAAGCCGGGCCCGGTGTAGAAATGGAAACCCTGCACCTGGAAGCCGCACGGGATATTGTTACCGGTATGAAAGGCATAGGATTGTTGAAGGGAAATATCGACGAAATGATGGAGAAGAATATCTTCGCTCTCTTTTTTCCGCATGGTTTAGGGCATTTTCTCGGTCTTGACACACATGATGTTGGCGGGATTCCAAAAAATTGCGAACCTGTTGATCGTCCGGGCTTGAAATTTTTACGTGCCCGCAGAAAACTGGAACCGGGAATGGTGATTACTATTGAGCCCGGAGTGTATTTTATCCCGGCTTTGCTGAAACCCGCTTTTGAAGATCCTGAGAAGAACCCTTATCTCAACGTTGAAAAACTCAGCACTATGATGGATTTTGGCGGCTATCGCATAGAAGATAATCTCATAATTACCGAAGATGGTGTTGAAAATCTTACCAGAGTACCCAAAAGACTCAGAGAAATTTCGAATTAATAAAATGTTGAAAATGCTCTCATAGAATAATCAATCCGTCCACAACTCAAATAATTACTCATAACATGAAAAAATACTTCGTTCTCATCTGGTTCTTTTTCCCCGGTTTATTGGTGGGGCAAAATCTGACATTAGAAAAAATCTTTCATGAACCTTATTTGCCGGGCATAACTCCCTTGATTCAAAATTTTACCCCGGATCAAAATCAATTGATTGTGAGCTGGAATGAGGAAGGAAAAGGAGACAGAAGTTCTTTTAAAGTCTCTTTGAGTGGTGGCTCGCTAAGTTCCTATGAGGATGATGTCTGGAATCGTGCTGTATATGCTGAAAGTGGTGATTTTTTCTATGTAAAGGATAATGCCTTGTGGGTATCCGATAGAAGAGAACGTAATGTGAGAAAGTTGGTAGAATCAAAAACAGGTATTTCATCCCCACGGTGGTCGTTTGATGAATCTCAAATTGCTTTTGTGATGAATGGGGATATTTGGGTCGCAAACACCAGAGATCAAGGGTTGCAGCAAATTACCCGCCGCCAATCTGATGAGCCGGCCTATTCCATTTCTACGTGGACAGGAAATGGAAATTACTTGGTGGCTCTTCAATACGACACCTCTGAGCATAGAGATATCTTTTTCCCAACCTATGTTGGCAAATTTGTAGAGCCCGGACTCAGCAGAAGAGGGCAGGCTGAGGTGACCGTTTCTTTGATTGATTTGGAAACGCAATCCAGCCGTAAAATAACCCGTGGGGTATATTTTTTGAATGCGATAACTGCCAGCCGCTCCGGTAATTATTTAGCAGTAGACCGATTCGACAGAGATATGAAAACCCGAGAACTCACCGTGCATACCTTATCTGACAGCACAAAAAACGTCGTATTCAGCGACTCTACGGAAGGGTGGATTTATCCAAGTGTTTCTTCCGCTTCTTTTGCTCCGAACGCTGATAAACTGATGTTTACATCAGAAGCAACGGGATTTAGCCACATTTATACCATAAACCCTGATGGTAGCAATAAAACCCAACACACTTCCGGTGATTGGGAAGTGCCTTGGCTAAGCTGGAAAAATGATCAAAACATCGTTTTTGCTTCCACGGAAGAAGATCCGGGAGTAAGGCATCTATATTTGTTGGATACTTCATCTGGATCAATCAGACAATTAACTGAAAAAACAGGGTTTCGCCGGGATTTCCGAATCAGCCCGGACAGAAGTCAGGTGGTTTATTTGAAAACTTACTGGAATACTCCATTTGATGTTTATCGCGTGCAATTAAACCGTCCGAGAAGAGGAGAGCAGAGAGTTACATCCACTGTCCCCGAAAGGTTTTCTGAAATAAATTGGATTATGCCGGAATATCACAGAATACCGGGACGTGACGGAGAAACAACATTGTCTATGCGTGTACTACGCCCGGCTAATTTTGAGGAAGACAAGAAATACCCTGTCGTGGTTTTTGCTCACGGCGCCGGTTCATTGCAAAATGTGTATAAAGGCTGGTCGTATAATTACTGGCGGGAATATATGTTTGATCAATTTCTCGCAAAAGATGGCTATGTGGCCGTTGAAGTTGATTTCAGACATAGCACCGGCTACGGACGGAAATTCAGAGAAGATATAACCAATTGGATGGGCAAATACGAAACCGAAGATATTGTAGATGGTCTCCGCTATCTGGATGCTAACTATGGATATGTTGATTTGGATCGAGTAGGAATTTACGGCGGAAGCTATGGCGGATTCATGGCGCTGTATGCCGTTAGCGCCGAGCCGGATTATTTTCATGCCGGTGCCGCACTTCGTAAAGTCACAAATTGGGTGAATTATTATTACGCTAATCCGTGGTACACTCGTCCGCGTTTGGGCACTCCGGAAGAGCATCCTGAGCATTACGAAAGAAGTTCGCCTTTAAACTTTGCAGACAGTTTGCAACATCCCGTATTACTTCTTCACGGACTAGTAGATGATAATGTAGGATTTCAGGATGCCATGCAATACGTTGACCGCCTCATAAAAAGTGGCAACACCAATTTCGAACTCATGGTTTATCCATCAGAAAATCATGGATTCACCGATCCAAATGCCTGGTTTGATGAATATTACCGTATGTATCATTTCTTTGAGCGACACGTGAGAAACAGGGAAGTGTTACGAGAATAGATTGAGTTAAGGCAGGTTTTATGCGGTGGAAAGCAATGCTTTGTGACGATATATTTTAGTCTAATTTGGTTTTACGAAGCAGCTCTAATCTAATTTATTCTGCTCCCGCACTCATTACTAAGACTGCTCTAATTTGAAAAATGATTTAAAGAACTACCATCTTATCGACAGTTAAGCATCATAGCGCCTCTATTTACGAGCTGAAATCAGATACAAAAAATCCCCACCGTTTTCGACATAAAAATCAAAATGATGGGGATTAAAACTAAAATTGCGAGATTATTGCTTGTGTATTAACGCTGCTCTTTTTTCTTGCGCTTTTCTTCTAATAATTGCTCACGACGCATTTCTTTGGCTCTTTTCTTGTCAACGGTTTCCATCAACTTTACGTGGTCAATCTGCTTGTTGATGAGCATCTGCTGGCCAATGCTTAGTGAGTTGTAAATCAGGTAGTACAAACTCAAACCAGAGGATAAGGTGTTGAAAATGAAAAATAGCATAACCGGTAGCACATACTGGAATACTTTCAGCATGGGGTTCGGTGTAGCAGTAGATTGCCCCGAAATTCTCATCTGAATAACCATAGAGGCCGACATCAGCAATACAAAACCAGCTATATGATCGCCAAGGAATGGAATTTCAAAAGGTAAGTTCAGGATTACATCAGGAGATGCAAGATCCGGTGCCCAAAGAAATGATTCCTGACGCAACTCAATCGCATTCTGGAAATAACGCCAGAAAGTAATGAGTACCGGAACCTGTAAAAGGTTGGGCAAACAACTACCGAGCGGGTTTACTTTGGCTTTTTTAAAGAGTTTGAGCGTTGCTTCCTGCTGTTTTTGGGGATTGTCTTTGAATTTCTCCTGTATGAGCTTCATTTCCGGCTGTAATTCCCGCATGGCAGCCATACTTTCGAAACTCTTTTTTGTGAGTGGGTAGAGAACCAACTTTACCAGAAAAGCAAAAATGATAATGGTAACACCGATGTTTCCGGTCGCATTACCCATGAATTTGAAGAAAGGTACAATCACCCATTTTACGAATGGATCAGAGAACCAGGTCATAAAACGGAAACCGGTATCCACCATATCAAACGCGTTTCGGTCGAAATCACGGAGTTCCATTAAATCAAGCGGACCAACATACATCCTGAAATCCATTTGATTTTCCATCGCAATTCTGGATCGGATGCTGGTCGTATAAGCGTGAATGGTAGATTCAGCGCTTGGATCGCCCGAAATTTCAGCGGTAATAGTTGCACCGTCGCTAGGGGTAACGGGCTTCATGATTTGGGTGAAGAATTTCGTTTTGGAAGCAACCCAATCGATATTGCCGGTAATCAAAGTTTCTGAGAATCCTTCGCCGGGTTGGAATTGCTCAAGTACGCCACCTGCTCTGGAATAGGCCGCTGTGTACATCGCCTCAGAAGATCTTGATCTTTCCGTTGCATTTAGCGGGCTTGTCCAAGTGAATTCAACGTTTCTACCGCTTATCAATTCTTCTATTCCATCAAAACGGATGTTTAAACCAAATTCATAGGAATCGGCATTAAAACTGTATGTGTAGATCATCCGGCGCCCATCTTCCACCTCAAGCACGTACTGAATTGCCGTCTCCTGTCCTTCTTCAACTACTATATGGTCGGTAAAATCAACCGGCTGAAATGGCAGGCGATTGGTTTCAATGAAATAGTTCTCTTCAGAAATGAAACCCAGGGAATAGGTAGACATAAGACTGTCTGAGAGCATTTGTACCGTTTTGCCATTCCAGGTTTTATAGTTATTGAGATAATAGCGAACGGGTCCACCACCAATATTTGAGAAATGAACGGTGTATCGTGGCGTTTCAACAACAGTGATAAGTGTATCTTGTACCCCTTGATCAAAGATTCCTACTTGAGCGGTAGGCTCTAAATCTTCGAAAACTTCGAGTTCTTGTTCTGATTGTTCCTGCAATGCTCTTAAGCTATCCTGAGCAAGGCGCTCCATTCGTCGCTGTTCCATTACTTCCGGATCGGGAGCGGTGGTGACTATCCATGCTACTAGCAGGACAAAAATCAGAGTAAATCCAATTACGGTATTACGGTCCAAAATAGATTCTTATTTAATGGGTGTTAGTTTTTGTAGATTTTTGCGGATCCGGGACGGGGTCATCTCCACCGTCTGACCAGGGATTGCAGCGCAATATACGCCATATCGCTAGATAAGTACCTTTAATGGCGCCGTGTTTTTTAAGCGCATCAATAGCATAATTGCTACACGTTGGGGTATATCTGCAACTGGATGGGAAATAGGGCGAGATCATGAGTTGATAGGCTTTAACAATATACACGAGTAAATGCTTCATGATTCATGCATATTGCTTTCTCCTGAGATATAATCTCCGAGTCTAGAAAGTAAAAAAGTAACATCGTATTCAACATCTGTAAAGGAAACGTGTACTCTTTTTGCCATCAAAGCAAGATGAACAGAGGTTTTAGTGTTCTTGCTAACGGCCTCTAAAGTGTGATGGTGCAAGCGGTATGCTTCACGCATTTGACGCCGAATTTTATTCCGGTGTACCGCTTTACCTAATTTACGCCCTGTAATGAAAGCAACTTTACATTCAGCTTCGCTGTCGGATACGAAAGTAACGTATCTAAGATCGACAAGCTTAGCACGAATAGTGTTGCCTTGCGAAAAAATTCTTTGAAAGTTGGATTTCCCACGCAGAATTTCACTGCGTGGCAAGCCCAGTGGTTTATTTTGTGAATTTTTCATCACTGACGGTCAGTTTGTGCCGTCCTTTGGCACGCCGTCTTTGGAGCACTTTTCGGCCATCAGCATCGGAGTTTCTTTCACGAAAACCATGCTTATTCTTCCGCTTCCGACGACTTGGTTGATAGGTGCGTTTCATAAGATTGTCCTGATAGTGTGTTCAGTGTTTCTTCAAATTTGCAAAGACATCAAAAATAAGACCTTTTCTTCAAAAAAAGAAGACATAAAATTAACTGATTATACTCTTGAGTAATAAAACTTGTAGAGAGAGCGTAATAACCTTAATTTTAGGGCTTTGATAATTGTTGAAATATACGGACAAAACAAGCAAATTTGCCCAGAAACGAAGGTATTCAGCACTGCTGTTTTATCTTACAAGCAGATTTTTAATCCCGAAATAAGTTTCAAAAGTTTTTTACACTCGGGGAATTCGGAAAATTTACTGATTTAACATGTTTAATAAACTCGTAGATAACCTCTCCAAATTTTTTGGAAGTAAAAGCGATAAAGATTTAAAAAAGATACAGCCCATCGTTGAAGAGATAAAGAGCTGGGAAGACGAGATGAAACAGCTCAGCGATGACGATTTAAAGGCGCGCACCGAAAAGTTTAAAAAACAGATTCGCGAAGCCACTGAAGAAGCACAGCAGAGACTCGAAGAGGTAAAAGAAAAACTCAATGACTTGGGTGACGACATCAGTCTGGAAGACCGTCATGCACTCAGCGAGGAATTAAGCGAGTTGGATCAGGAATGGCTCGATATCGTTGAAGATGTTTTGGATGAAATTCTCCCTGAGGCTTTTGCTGTACTTAAAGAAACTTGTGCTCGCTTTGTAGGTAAAAGTTGGGAAGTTGCCGGTAATGAAATTACATGGCAGATGATTCCTTATGACGTACAGTTAATTGGTGCCGTGGTGCTTCATCAAGGGAAAATCGCTGAAATGAAAACGGGTGAAGGTAAAACACTTGTTGCTGTATTCCCTGCTTATTTGAATGCCTTGGTTGGTCGAGGTGTACACGTTATTACGGTAAACACCTATCTGGCACAGCGTGATGCCGAATGGAATGCTCCTATCTTGAGATTCCATGGGTTAACTGTTGATTGTATCGATAAATATCAGCCAAATTCTCCGGAAAGAAGAAAAGCCTACCGTGCCGACATCACCTATGGAACTAATAATGAATTCGGTTTCGATTACTTGCGTGATAATATGGTGGCTACCAAAGAAATGTTGGTGCAAAACGGGCATCATTTCACCATTGTGGATGAGGTTGATTCTGTACTTATTGATGAAGCCAGAACGCCTTTGATTATTTCAGGTCCGGTGCCGCAGGATAATCAATCCCAAAAATATGTGGAATTGAAGCCAAAACTGAACAATTTGGTTGAGGCTCAGAAAAAGCTGGTAGCAAAGTTTATAAATGAGGGCGAAGAAGCACTCGAAAAAGGCGAAGAAGACAAAGCCGGATTGGCTCTGTTCCGTGCTCAGCGTGGATTTCCTAAAAACAAGAAATTCATGAAAATGATGCAGGAACCTCATATTCAAAAACTGGTACAACGTAC
This sequence comes from Balneolales bacterium, assembly GCA_007116685.1. Taxonomy (GTDB): domain Bacteria; phylum Bacteroidota; class Rhodothermia; order Balneolales; family Natronogracilivirgulaceae; genus SKIC01. Next base: position 5,566 of record SKIC01000186.1, on the reverse strand, counting down.
CGAATATTTTTATCTGCAGGATAGTGCCAAAAATATGCACATCGTAGATGAGGCGCTTTATTATGCGGTGGATATGAAGCAAAATTCCATCGAAATGACTGAAATGGGTCGTGAGTTTATTACTCCTTCCAATGAAGACCCTGACTTTTTCATAATTCCGGATTTGGGAGAAGAAACAACCAATATCAATGAGGAGTTCGAAAAACGTGAGCGCGAAAAAGTAGATGAATTAAAAAACAACGCCGAATTCAGTCCCGAATATAGAGAAACGCAAATCGCTAAGGTAAAAGAAGACCTGAAGCGAGAAAAAGCGAATCGTATGTCGGAATTGTATCGTGTTTTTTCTGAGCGTTCAGAGCGAATTCACTCCGTAAATCAACTTTTGAAAGCCTACACTCTTTTTGAGCGTGATGACGAATACATTGTGCAGGATGGTAAGGTTCAGATTGTAGATGAACATACAGGACGTGTTATGTCTGGGCGTAGATATTCAGATGGACTACATCAGGCGATTGAGGCTAAAGAAAATGTGAAGGTAGAAGCCTCGACTCAAACTTACGCTAGTATTACGCTGCAGAATTACTTCAGAATGTATCACAAACTTGCAGGTATGACGGGTACAGCGGTAACCGAAGAATCAGAATTTTTCGAAATTTATGATTTAGAGGTAATTGAAATTCCAACGAACGTACCTATCCAGCGTCAGGATCTTGAGGATGTTATTTATCGCACCAAGCGTGAGAAATACAATGCCATCATGGAAAAGATTAAGGAGTATAACGAAAATGGTCAGCCCGTTTTGGTAGGTACTACTAGTGTGGAAGTTTCTGAGATGTTATCTCGCGTGCTAAAGCGCAATGGCATTAAACATAATGTGTTGAATGCAAAGCAGCACCAAAAAGAAAGTGAAATTGTTCGTGAAGCCGGACAAATGGGTGCTGTTACTATTGCTACCAATATGGCTGGTCGTGGTACGGATATTAAATTAAGCGACGAAGTAAAAGCCGCCGGTGGTTTGGCTATCATCGGTTCAGAGCGCCACGAATCACGAAGAATTGACCTTCAGTTGCGTGGTCGTGCCGGTCGTCAGGGTGATCCTGGTGTTTCTCAATTCTATGTTTCTTTGGAAGATGACTTGATGCGACTCTTCGGTGACAACCTGGCAAATGCTATGGAGCGCTTCAGCTTTGAAGAAGGCGAGGCCTTGCAGCATAGAATGCTTACCCGATCTCTGGAAAGAGCTCAGTCAAAAGTAGAGCAGAATAATTTCAGTATTCGTAAGCGCCAACTGGAATATGATGATGTACTCAATAATCAGCGTAAAGTAATCTATGGAAGACGTAAAAATGCACTCTTGGGTGATCGTCTGACAAGTGAGATTCTTGTGATGCTTGAGGATATGGTCTCCAATTTCGTAAATGAATTGTATCCGCTTGGCGATTATGACGGCCTCAAAGAAAAAATGCTGCGTCACTTAGCTGTTGATGTGGAAATCGATCGTGAGCGATGGGCGGCATTAGGACCTGATGGTATGACCGATGAGCTCATAAAAGAATGTTTGAAGTTCTACAGAACCAAAGAACAACGTATTTCTGAGCCATTTTATCAGGTTTTACAACAAATTCAGGATAGCCCACAGGAAAATAAACCAACAGCTGTGCAGATTGCATTTACTGATGGTTCAAGAGGCTTGCGTGTTGTGGTTGATGTTGCTACAGCCATTGAAAATAAGGGTAAAGAAGTATTGCGCGCTTTAGAGCGTTTTGCTGTGTTATCTATAATTGATGAAAAATGGATGGAGCACCTCCGCGAGTTGGATTCTGTGAAAGAAGGTATCGGTCTGCGTGCTTTTGGCCAGAGAGACCCACTTCGGGAGTACAAAAAAGAAGCGTTTGAAATGTTCATGCAATTGGTAGATGATATCAATATGGAGGTAATTTCTCTTATTTGGAGAGCCGTTCCTGAAATCACTGCCGACCAGCGAGAATTGAAGCAAGCAAAACCCGGAGAACAACGTTCAAAAGTTGATTTAAGTAAAATCAGAGCACAACAAGCGGATGCATCAAATATGGGCATCAGATTTGGTGATAGCGGACAGCAAAACGGTGATATGCAACGTGCTGCAGCCGGAGCCGGTGGGCGTGAAGTTAAACAAGAGCCCGTAGTTGTTGCTGATAAAGTAGGTAGAAATGATCCTTGTCCGTGTGGCTCAGGAAAGAAGTACAAGCAGTGCCACGGCAAGTAATTCGGAATAATCAGGATCGTAAGGCATCGACTATTTTGTCGGCGCCTTGCCTTCTGGCTTGATTTGCGGCTTCCCGCCCTAAATTAGAAGCATATCCGATTTCAGATTCGAGTGCAATTCTAATTTCTGAGGAGCCATTCAGATGCAGAATGTTAGCCTCAATGTGAACTTTGCCATTGGTAATCTGAGAAAAAGCACCAATAGGCGCAGAGCAACCGCCTTCCAGTTCATTTAGAAAATCTCGTTCTAATCCTGTAGCCAGAGCTACATTTGTATCATTGATGAGAGAGAGAATTTCGAGAATATCGGAATCCGATTCCCGGCACATAATACAAAGCGCTCCTTGTGCTGGTGCTGGGAGCATCCAATCCAGATAAGCACCAATTTTGTCGTGTAATCCTAATCTTTTTAGACCGGCTGAGGCAAAAATAACTCCATCCCAGTCGCTGTTTTCCAGTTTTTTCATCCTGGTTTGCACATTACCTCTTATATCAGAGATTTTTGTGTTGGGATATTTTGCCAACCACTGCGCCATTCTGCGATTACTAGATGTGGCGATGTGAAATGTTCTGGAAGTATCTTGCAAAATTTCAGGAGATACTCCGCTTCGAAATACAAATACGTCGCGTGGGTCATCCCGTTCGCAGACGGCTCCTGTAATTAACCCGTCGGGTTGTTCGGTTGGAACATCTTTATACGAATGCACTGCGATATCAATAGAGTTTTCGTAAAGAGCATCATCAAGTGCTTTGGTGAAAACACCTTTCCCGCCCATGAGTGGCAAGGGAGTATCCAGTACTTTATCGCCTTCCGTTTTGATGTATACCAATTCGGATGAAATACCATGTTTACTGAGCAGAGAAGCAACTTTTTTAGCTTGCCAAACAGCTAATTTACTCTCGCGTGTTCCAATTCGTACAATCTTGCCAGCCAAGATTATTGCTCCGGGTTGAGCTTGAACATTTCTTGAATCAATTTGGCTACATCTTCAGAATCACCATTTCTGGTGCGAAGATGTTCAATAGAGTGTGCTGCGATTTTATTTACAATACGCTGGGTAAGTTGCTCTACAGATTCAATATTTTCTGCGCCAGCTTTGTTTTTGTAGCGAGTAAGCTCAGAAGTTCTGATTTCCTCAAGTTTATCGTTCAGAAGTTTGATCGTAGGAATCACCTTTTGCTGATGAAGCCACGTTTTGTAATCATTTACTTCTTCGCAGATAATCTTTTCCACTTCAGGGATGCTGTTTTGGCGTATGCGATAGGCATCATCAGTAGTTTGATTGAGCATATCCATATTCACTAAGTCGATATGTGCCAGATTATCTAATTCCGGATCAATATTTCGTGGTACGGATAAATCGAGCATGACAATTTTTTTGCCACTATCGGCTGGAGGAATGTGCTCAAGACGGAGAACAGGAGTTTCAGCACCGGTAGCAACGATTACTAAATCAGCATCGCTAACATGTTTGGCAAGAGAATCAAAACCGGAAACGGGTAAGTCGTAACGGTCGCCAAGTTTCTCAGCACGCTCAACATTTCTGTTGATAAGAGTTACTTTTCTGGCACCGAGGTTGATCAGATTCTTACAGGTAACTTTTCCGATTTTTCCGGTACCAACCAAAACAATGTTTTTGTCGGTGAGCGAACTGAACCTGATTTTTGCTTCCTGTACAGCTGCGTATGCTATGGTTGCAGCACCACTGGCCAAATCCGTTTCGTTACGAGATCTTTTGTGTGTGCGAAAAACACTTTGCATCAAACGATGCATGAGGCTGTCTACTAATCGCTTGTCTTTAGCGGCATCATAAGCTTCTTTAACTTGCTTAATGATTTGGAGGTCACCCAAAATTTGAGCGTCCAAGCCAACGGCAACTTTGAAAAAATGTTGAATTGCTTCTTCACCACGGAGTCTGAATCCGAATTTGTCGAATTCTTCTTTGGTGCCAATTACATGATCAATCAGAAAGCTAGATAACATTCCTTCTTCCGTGGAGCGGGCAAAAAGTTCAGTTCTGTTACAGGTGGAAAGAATAATCACATCTGACAAGCCGTAAGAAGCAGCATCATTTAAAAATGCTTCTCTTTTCTCATCTGATAAACTAAATCGTTCTCTGACAGCAACAGGCGCACTCCAGTGATTGATGCCTACAGCAACAAATTCATTTATATAAGGAATATGTTCACTCATCCGATATTTAAGCGTTGGCTAAGTCGCCTTTCTTGTCAGTTATTTCAGTTCCACTTTTTTGATGTAATACGTGAGCAATCTTTTTGCCGATTTCGTCTTTCAGAGCTTCAAGATACAAAGGATGATCATTGAGTCCTTTTGTTGTGACAATTTTATCGTAATGATAACCTTCTTCTTCTAATGCTTCTTCCAATTCTATCCCAAGTTCATGAAGCGTTTCGATATGGTCGGTAACAAATGCTACCGGTACTAATAGAAGGTTGCGTACTCCGTATTCGTTAAGTCTAAATATAAGTTCTTCAGTATTAGGTTGTGTCCATTTTGCCGGACCAACTCTGGACTGGAAAGCCAGCCAGTGGTTTTCTGAATGGTTACGCATCGCCATGATAGCATCCACAGTTTCTTTAATTTGCACTGTGTATGGATCACCTTTTTCTACTTCGCTTAGCGGGGTTCCGTGTGCGGTAAAAATTATGTGCAATTTCTGGCGATCTTCATCTGTGAATTCGTTGCTGAGTGCTTCATCAATACGATTATTGATAGACTTCAGGTAGTTTTCATTCAGATGATAATGACTGATGATATATTCTTCCCACGGGATATCCTTGCCTTCAGAAGTATTTTTCTGACGGATATCTTCCCAATTTCTGAAGCTACTACCGGTGGTTGTAAAAGAGAACTGGGGGTAAAGTGGGGTTAAAATCAGATGATCAATTTCATCGTCTATGGCTTCTTGAAAAACATCGTAATCAAAAGGAAGCCAGTATCTCATGGCAGTATAAACTTTGACATCGAAGCCTTCCCACTCGTTCTTCAATTTCTTTTCCAGGCTTCTACGCTGTAGTTCGGTTAAGCCGTTAATTGGGGAACAGCAATCAGATACAACTTTATTCTGGCGGTTAAAACAGTACTTAGAGCCAGTACATCCCTTAGGACAACCATTAATTTCTTTGTATTTCTCGGCAATGCTTTTCCAACGAAATTTAGAAATGGTATTTGCCAATAGCTTTTGTGTGACTCCACCACCAAGGTTTATGATATCCTTGTCACTAAAGAGATTCTTTAAAAAAATGCGAACATTATCTTCAGCGGTTGGTCCGCCAAGATTCATAAGAACAATTCCGATTT
>SKIC01000112.1 GCA_007116685.1 Balneolales bacterium | reverse complement strand
CCCGCAGGTTAAGCACTTTTTGATGAAAAAAAATCACGGATACTGCGGCGGCAATAATCGTTCTGCATCATCAGCGACAGGTGATATTATAGTTTTCCTGAATAACGACGTTGAAGTAAGCGAAAATTGGTTAGAACCAATACGCGAAAAATTTGAAGAGAACGAGAATACCGCCGTTGTTCAGCCAAAAATTCTGGATTATCAAAACAGAAGTTATTTCGAATATGCCGGTGCGGCAGGTGGTAAAATGGATAGATTGGGCTACCCTTTTTGCCGTGGGCGCTTATTCGACACGTTAGAAGAAGATCACGGACAGTATGATGATTCGGATACATTAGCCTGGGCAAGTGGTGCAGCATTCGCCATTCGGAAAAAACTCTTTTTCAAAATCGGGCAATTTGATGAGCGCTTTGAATTTCACATGGAAGAGATTGACCTCTGCTGGCGCCTGATGAATATGGGATACGAAATTAAGTACGCTCCAAAATCTGTAGCCTTTCACTTAGGTGGCGGTTCTCTAAAAACCGGGTCTTCCCGAAAAATCTATTATAATTACAGAAACTCCCTGTTGATGCTTTTGAAAAACACTCCGAAAGGATTGGCCTTCAAACGCATTTTCCTGAGATTAAACCTGGATGGTGTAGCCGGTGTGAGAGCCTTACTTCAAGGACGACCCATGGAGACCATTGCAATTATAAAAGCCCACTTCGGTTTTTACAGTAAATTTAGGTCTGTAAGTAAAACCCGAAAAATTCTGCTCAACGCCAGAAAATCAAAAAAAGACCCTAAACCAATTTATTCAAAATTGATAATCTGGCAGTATTTCATAAAAGGGAAAAAGAGGTATTCGGAGTTGTAGATAGATGGATTCGTAAATATCACGCCTTAAATACGTGACTGAATCACCGGTCTTTAATTTTTTGAGCGTATTAAAAATAAGACATCTAAATGCTGATTTTTAATACGCTCCGTTCATCACAATCTATTTCTCTAAGAAATCTCCTTCTATTTCGTCCCGTACTGGACTTTCTCCGGGGTTGATGGTTTGTTTGATTCTCTACCAATATTTTGTTCCTATCGGAACTAAATTTAATGTTTGGCAGCAAAGAATGACCCTGGTGTTACTTCAGAAATTATAGCATATAGGTATATCTTTTTTTGCGTGCCATCAATACTTACATCTATAACCCAACCCAAAAAAGTCCCGGCAGGGACGGCATATCGGTAGAAAATGGAAATCCACACCCTGCCAAGTGCCGTCAGGTACGGAATATTTCTTTAACGAAATAGCTTACATCCTACCTTTTATAATATGCCTCTGGTAAGCACTCGCTCAGGATTGTTTTGATTTCGACCCATAGGTGACTTTTTGACGAGCTTAATTCTTCTTTCCTCTATCTAACAAACTGAGAAACCAAAGCCAGTGCCGCTGTCTCCGCGCGTAATCTGAAATTGCCTAACTGAACAAGATGTGCCCCTATATCGACCAGCAATTGGGTTTCTCTTTCTGAAAAGCCTCCCTCCGGACCAATCCAAAAAGCCAAATCCTGTGAGGAATAATCTGTTTGAAATAGTTTTCGGTTATTTTCTGCGGTTTGATGACCAACAAAATGCTTCATCTCTTTGGTTTGACTTATAGCTTCCTCTATCCCGTTTAAAAGATGCAATTCCGGGAGATAATATCTTCCGGATTGTTTCATTGCAGATATCAGAATTTGTTCTGCCCTGTCTTCCTTAATACTTGCTCTTTGAGAATGGTCTGCTTCGAAAAGCATAAAAGATGTGATTCCTAATTCAGTGCCCTTCTCCAAAAGCCATTCTACTCGTTGGCGTTTATGTAGATGTCCTAAAAGTAAAACGCGCCCGGGGCTTTTTTTGAATTTTTGCTGATTCTGGATTTTACAGTATAAATCACGCTTGCTGATAGACTCAATAATGGTATCGTATCTGTTGCCGCAGCCATCGGTTAAGATGACTTGCTGCCCCACAGTATAGCGTAAAACTTTAGTGATATGCCTTGCCTCTTCCCCACCGATAGCAATTAAATCTCCGGCGCGTTGTTCCGGTGGCGCATAAAACTGATTCATGGAATAATCAGTTTACTTTCTTCTTGAAATACACATCGCCGGGAAAAAACTCCGTCTCTCCCGGTACGAACGTTTTTTCTATATAAGGCTTACACATCGAACAGTTGCCTCCGCATAAACCGGCAGCAAACAATTCATTGCAAGTTGCGTAGCCGTTTTGTTCGGAAATTTCTTTTAGTTCAGTGAAAGTGCGCTTATGGCACACACATTTATTAACATTTTTCTTCATAGTTCGCTCAAGAAATCAATTTTATCTCAGGAAATGAAATGCTTGCCAAGTTTTAAATCCTGGCCCTGGTAATTACTCTTTATATCAACACCATACATAATATCAGGCACTTCCATATTTGGTTCAAAAACCATTCTAAAGAAAGTTTGCCCATCTTCAATCAAAAAAGGTACATCATGAGATCGGACTTCAAGCACAGCTCTCGCACCATTCTCATTTATACCAAAGCCACTATCGAAAAATCCGGCGTAATGTGTTCGTAACTCACCGGAACCGGTATCATAAGGAACCATTTCAGCAGCAAGATGCACCGGAATTCGGCATCGCTCCTTAGAAGCAAAAATATAAAATGCCTCCGGTTCCAAAATTAAATAATCGTCAGCCTGAGCATAAATGGGATCCCAAAACTCAGAGACTTTGTAGAAATTGGTTCGATCCAAATCAATCAAATCACGATTCTTTTTCGCTTTATAACCAACTACCTCACCCTTCTTACCCTGAAGGTTTACGCTCATGAAAAGTCCGTTGTGCACATTTAGGTTATCAGTTGGAATCGGATGGCCCTCATCATCAAACAAAATAGCCGCTTGATTGTGATTGCGCAGAATTTCCTGATCTGAAAGCAATTCGAATCCGTGACGAATACGAAGCTGATTTAAACGCTGACCGGTTTTTACACGCACAGGAAATGATTTTGGAACAACCTCTAAATATAGCGTGCCATGATAACCAGCATTGATTTCTTCGAAGCGATGCGAAAAATCTGTGATAACTCTGGTAAAAATATCCAGTCTCCCTGTTGAGCTTTTCGGGTTTGTTCTTGCGGTTAGTGGCTCGGTGGATTCCAATTTATGAGAAGATAATACCGTCTCTAAATTCTTCGGTAAACGTACTTGCTCCAATAATGGAATGATGTACGTGCAATTCGGTTCCAGCACAGCACCTTCACGCAAATCAAAAGAATGCGATGTTAATTTCTTGAGTTTGCTATCTACGGATTCACTCTCCGGTAAAAAACTGCAACGTACCCGGTGCGCTATGGTTCCCAAACGTAAATCTATGGAGTTGGGCTGAAATTGATCATCATGGATTGGGAATTCTACATCAGACCAAATAATACCGGCATCAACCAGAGATTTCAGTTTTTGAATAGGCAAAACGCCTTTAGTCCTGAGTTTGAGATTGGTTAGTTCACCGGCAAGAGTGGAAGACATAAATAAACTGGAATGGAAAATGAGGGTTATACTTTTCGTGAAAATAGGAAATAACTAACCTATAAAGCCAAACATTGATTCAGAAATCTATTAAAACTATGAGTCAGAAGAATTAATTACGACTCATCGGGGTAAAATCGTGATTGAATGGATTCGTTTCCGGAACAGTAACTCTTACAGCCGAGTAATTTGCAGCCACATGACAAGAATTACAGGTCTGAATTAAGCCTCTATAACTTGACACAAATTGAGCTTTGTCTCGTTTTTCAATCGCTTCTTCAACTAACTTAAGTTGTGGGACGAGTAAAATTTTCAGGAGCTCTCCAACATCTATTCCATCATGCACATATCCCACATCCATAATGATATCGGAAATTTCTTCTAATTCATGACTGTAGATATCGGCCAATCCCCAATTTTCAGCCATTCCGGAAAAGTAAAGTTTTTTCGTGTAGCGGCTCATAAAACTCATGTGATAAATCAGGGGAATATTAACCTGCACACTTGGTTCTTCGAGGGGGGTGTTATTTGAGTTTTGTTCAGAGGTGCAAGAGAAAAAAACGGCAAATGCTACAAATAAAGATACGATTACTAAAAGGGCTTTTCGATTCATTCAGAGTACTCCACGAGTTAGAAAATTATGTTTCAAAGGATTATTCTGATGGGCAATATGCGAATAAAAAAGAAAAGATTTTGTCAAAATCTAAAGAAAAATATCCGAACTCAAATAGCGATCACCTCTATCACAAGTAATACAAACTATCAGACCTTGATCTAAGCTTTCTGATAATTTTCGAGCCGCTGCCAAAGCACCGCCACTACTCATCCCTGCAAAAATCCCCTCTTCTTCGGCCATCTTCCTAGTCATAGCAACCGCCTCATCCTGACTTACATCAATAATCTGATCCACTCTGTCTTCTTCGTAAATGGCAGGTAGAAATTCGGGAGACCATCTTCGAATTCCCGGAATCTGAGAACCTTCTTTGGGTTGCACACCTACTATTTGTACTTCGGGATTTTGCTCTTTCAAATATCTGGAAACACCCATGATTGTACCTGTTGTACCCATCGACGAAACAAAGTGCGTTATCTCACCTTTGGTATCCTTCCAGATTTCCGGTCCGGTAGTTTTATAGTGCATTCGGTAATTATCGGGATTTCCGAATTGATTCAACATTTGATACTCTCCGGTGGCTGCCATTTCTTCTGCCAAAGTGCGGGAATATTCGATGGTTTTATCAGCAGACGTTAAAATCACTTCGGCGTCATAAGCACGCATGGTTTGTACTCGCTCCAACGTGGAATTTTCCGGCATAATTAAAGTCATGTGCAAACCTTTGAGTTTTGCGATCATTGCCAGTGCAATTCCCGTATTTCCACTTGTGGCCTCTACAAGTTTGTCTCCCTCTTTAATCTCCCCACGTTCAAGGGCGCCAGTAATCATTCCAAGCGCAGCACGGTCTTTCACACTGCCACCCGGATTTTGTCCCTCTAATTTACAGTAAATAGATACATTCGAATTTGGGGCAAGATTTCTAATTTTTACTAAAGGAGTATTTCCAACCAAATCTATGATATTCATAATCACTCGTTATGTACTTCTTTTATACTTATAATTCTGCGCCTTTTTGAACCAATTTTGACTCATAATAAAGTCTGCTGTGAGGTGCCACGCTCTCAGTTAGCCAAACATTCCCTCCAATCACAGTATGGTGACCAACCGTAGTTTTTCCGCCCAGTATGGTGGCTCCGGCATAAATAACAACGTGGTCTTCTATATTCGGATGACGTTTGGTTTTGGCATCTTCTTTATCCACACTCAAGGCGCCCAAAGTTACGCCCTGGTAAAGTTTGACATGATTCCCGATATCCGTGGTTTCCCCAATCACCACTCCGGTACCGTGGTCTATGCAAAAGTGTGAGCCGATATTTGCGCCGGGATGAATATCAATGCCGGTTTTGTTGTGGGCATGAGAGGAAATAATCCGTGCTATCAGCAACATATCCAGCGTATGAAATAAATGAGCAATACGGTAGGCAGCAATAGCATAAAATCCTGGGTAGGTACGAATGACTTCATCATGATTTCGGGCAGCGGGATCGCCCATATAAATCGCTTCGACATCTTTTACCAACATTTCGCGAACTTTTGGCAGTTCACTGAAGATGTAATCGGCTCGCTCTTTGTCTTGTTCAAAAGAAGATTCGCTTCGCCTGGACAAAATGTGCAATAATTCTGATTTCAGTTTTGCGAATTCGGCCTCAAAAGCAATTTCGTTTTCGTATTTGATCTCGCTGTGTTCCGGAAAAAGAAAACCCAAGACTTTTTTAAAAAAGCGAGTCACTCTAATGGGCGACGGACATTCTAAGGCTTTTTGATGCTCAGTATAAAGTTCAGATAAAAAATTGGAATCCATAAATGCTAGGTATTTCTGCCATAATCGTCTGCAATGCGAACGATATCGTTTTCTGTTGATGGATTATCACGATCATCATGTTTCCAGATTTCTGCGATGATTCCCCAACTATCCGAATCGCCAATTAAACGATGGCGTTCCCCTTGATTGATTACGACAACCTGACCGGTTACCATATCCTGCGCCGGTGGTTGGTGATCACTGGCACTAAGCATGATTTTCGCTTTCCCATCAACCAGTTTCCAGATTTCCGAACGGAAATTATGATACTGCCATGACAATCTGGTTTTGGGCGCCACCACGAGGATTTTCGGGCTTACTTTAGAACCAATAACCTCTTCGTTTAAAAGTAATTCCGGGAAAAATTTATGGATGAATGCCTCTGAATCCTTTTCATCTATCACAAAAAAACCACCCCATGGCCTGTCGATATCCTTGGATACCAAAGTAAGGCCTGATGCCTCAATAAATGATTCCAGTTCTTTAAATATGTTCTGCTTTGCTGTTTCTAGTGCCAAAATAATTTCAATAAATAGGTTCAAATATTTAGCTGACAAATTAAAGCAAATGCAGGTAAATTGTCGGACGATTTGAAATTTGATATTTTAATCACATTCAGCCAATAGTCATTAATATTTTGCGTTATAAGCGCATGAAAAACATCAGTCTTTTATTTTTTATCGCCTTTTTATTTTTTGCTTCCAATTCACTGAATGCACAAAATCAGGTTTTCGAGGTTAATGTGGATGTGAACACCTCTCCTATTTCTGCCAGTTCCGGTTTGGATTATCTGGATCAATTAGCACCACTGATCCGAGAATACCTTCGCGAAACCAATTGGGTTGAAGATCGCTTTCAGGAACACGAACGTATCCGCTTGAACATTCAGATTGTTTTGAATTCTGTAGAAGGCGACCGATTTAACGGAACTTTTGTAATTCAATCCGAGCGCCCCATCTATAACACTATGTTAGTTACTCCCCTGGTTGTAATTAGCGATAACAATTGGACTTTTTCTTTCAACAGAAATCAAACTCTTACCCATGATGAATTCCAATTTGACAGCATTGCCACCATGCTGGATTTTTATGCAATGATGATTCTCGGTTTTGATTACGACTCTTTTTCCGAATTAGGCGGACAAGAGCATTTCCGAAGGGCGCAAAATATTTTGGAGGTTGCCAACTCATCCGGCGCTACCGGTTGGGGAAGCAGCGGGAGCTCCCGAAGAACGCGATTTCACCTCGTAAACCAAATGCTAAATCCGAATTACGAAGATTTCAGAAAAGCCTTTTACCAATATCATCGTCATGGCTTGGACAGATTTGTACAGACTCCGGACCGCGCCCGTGAAAATGTGATTGAGTCATTTCAATTGCTTCGTCAGGCGCAACGCCAAACGACAGACACCTACCCTTTTGATATACTTTTTACCACAAAATACCGTGAATTTACAGCTGTTTTTATGGATGCCAGCCCAAATGACCGCTTAACGGCATTTAATCTGCTCACAGAAATGGATAACAGCCACATTTCCGAATACGAAAAACTACGCTGATTGGCTTTTCCTGACGTACTACTTTTGTATCTTTGGGCTTTATATTTAATTCAGGCTCATAATATTCATGGCAAAGCACGAAATCATATTAGCGCCATCCATTTTGGCGGCTGATTACACCCAACTTGGTTCACAAATACAGGAATCCGTAACAGGTGGCGCAAAATGGATTCACTGCGATATCATGGACGGTCATTTTGTTCCCAATATCAGTTACGGACCGATGATTGTAGAAGCGGCCAATCGTGCAACCGATGCTTTTTTGGATGTGCACTTAATGATTTACAATCCCGACCACTATGTGGATGCTTTCATTGATGCCGGCGCTGATTTAATCTCAGTGCATTGCGAAGCCACACCCCATATTCACCGTTCTCTGCAAAATATCAAGCAAAAAGGTATTCAGTGCGGTGCGGTGTTAAATCCCGGCTCTCCTCTGGAAATGCTATATCCAATTCTTGAAGATGTGGATTTGGTGCTATTGATGAGTGTTAATCCCGGTTTTGGCGGACAATCTTTTATCCCCTCCACCCTGTCACGTCTGGAAACCATTGCCAATCTGCGAGCACAACACAATTTGAACTTCCGCCTGGAAGTAGATGGTGGCGTGGGCCTAAAAAACATCAAAGACATAGCCCAAACCGGAGCCGACACCTTAGTAGCCGGCAGCAGCGTTTTTGGCGCCGATGATATCCCGGCGAGAGTAAAAGAATTATTGGATTTGGCTAATTCCTGATTCACTCCCTATAGCAGAATAGCAGGACGCCGTCCCCAACGTCCGAAAAAAAATAAAGCCGTCGCCCCCCGACTGCGATTGATTTAGAATTTGTCAAAAATCACAAATTCCAAAATCATAAGCCCGCCTAAACTTTCCCATTTTTTAAAAACGAAAAACATTACCCGCAGCAGATGGCAATAATGAAATTCCTAATAACCTACACTTTTGATTTTGAGAAAAATAACTTCTTATTGACACTTTGTGTTAATAAGGTACTTATTGAGCAAAATTCTAACAGACGGAATTATAACATTAATTGGCATAGCATTGCTATTAGCGGCGATCAAGTTTGTGAACACGGTTTGAAATGTGGATATTAATAAGAGCTTATGCCCAGTTAGAGTGGGCATAATAAATAGTTAGTTGCCCTGCGCAAACGATAAATTTTAGGCTGGTTGTAAATCCGGTTTTAATTTTCCAGTGAGTAAATTGCCAATCTGCTTTTTTGAGGTTCCAAGTCGCAGCAAAGTTTTGATCATCAAATCTAATGAAGTGCTCGCTTCTCCGGCTTCCATTTTTGCAACACGGGATTGACTCGAACTTATAATCTTCGCCAATTCGACTTGTGTTAAACCTCGTT
>SKIC01000148.1 GCA_007116685.1 Balneolales bacterium | reverse complement strand
GATGCAAAAAAAGAAGAGACTCAAAATTGGATTCTTGAACAATTGAAAAAGAAATTGCCGGGCTATGAAGAGTCGGAGTTAAAACTTGCTTTTTCTGCTACTCCTGTTACCTGGCAAAATTGGGTTTATCGAAAAAGTGGCAGAGTAGGTGGAATTCCGCAAAGTATGAGTAGGTCTTTGTTGGATTGGACACCCAATAAAACGCCATTTAAAGGATTTTATTTAACCGGAGACACCATCTATCCGGGACAGGGAATTCCAGGCGTAACTTTAGGCGGAATCAACGTATATTGCCGCATTGAAAAAGATTATTATTAAAGACAAGATTAGTATTTATTTTGAACACAGGAATAACACCAGCAGTTAAGCATTTACTGATCATCAATGGCCTATTCTTCGTTGCACTGATTTCCACCGATGTTTTTTTCAATATTTTGATGCAATTCGGTGCTTTGTGGCCTCTGGGTTCGGGAAGGTTTATCCCCACTCAGTTGGTAACTTATATGTTTCTGCACTCCACGGCTACATTTTTTCATCTCTTTTTGAATATGTTCGCCCTTTGGATTTTCGGACCAAGTATTGAAGACCTCTGGGGTACCAAACGATTTGTGATTTACTATTTTATCACCGGAATTGGTGCAGGCTTATTTCAGTTAGCATTTGGACATCCTAGCGCACCAACTGTTGGAGCCTCAGGTGCTGTTTTTGGTATTTTGTTGGCCTTTGGTATGATGTTTCCAAATCGTCAGATTTTCTTACTTTTTCCTCCAATTCCCATTAAAGCCAAAATTTTTGTGGTTATATTCGGTGCTTTGGCACTATTTAGTGGAGTACTTGGCTTACAAGCCGGTGTGGCACATTTTGCCCATTTAGGAGGTATGGTGGTAGGCTTCTTCCTAATAAGATATTGGGGAATTCGTGGTGGATACGATTAAAAAGCAGGTATTTTAAATGTCTTATTACAACGAAAGTTTCGGACAAGCATTTAAACGTGGATGGATGACCATGCCGGTTGCGCTGCGTTATATCATTACGATAAACGTCGTTGTGTTTGCCTTTCAGTTGGCTTTAGGTCCGGAAATAAATCGCTGGCTAATTACAAGTTTTGGCTTCATCCCTGAATTAGAGCCTCTTTTGACCCAACCGTGGAGAATTGTGACTTACATGTTCTTGCATGGAAGTTTTCTTCACATTTTGTTCAATATGCTGTGGTTATGGTGGATGGGCAGACCGGTTGAAGATCAATTGGGTCCGAGGAATTTCCTGGTACTTTATTTTGGGGCTGGAATCGGTGGAGCCTTGATAAATACACTTTTTGCCGGAGTTTTTGGTGGAAATCTCACAATTGGCGCCTCCGGTGGTGTACTTGGAATGATGGTCTGTTACGCGATGCTGTTTCCTCGTACTCCTATCATGCTCATCTTTTTCCCACCTATCGAAGCGCGATTTGTGGTAGCAGGTTTAATAGCCATAGATTTTCTACTTATTGGCGCATCAGATAACGTAGCGAGAGTAGTTCACCTGGGGGGTGCTTTTACCGGTTTTGCTTTGCTGAAATTGTATTATCGTGGTTATGATTATGATGCGTGGCTTAAAAATCTTGGAAGTTTGTTTTCTCGAAAAACCAAGCCAAAGTCAAAACCCAAGCAGAATAAGAACATGCGCATTGTTGAAGATGCCGAAATTATCGAGGAAGTTGACCAAAGTGAATTAGATATCATTTTGGAGAAGATTTCAAAAAAAGGATACGAAGGTTTAAGCGCAGAAGAAAAGCGTAAGTTATTTGAACTCAGTAAAAAGCGATAATTCTCATTTCCAGAAACGAGAAAGATTCAGACTTTGTTTACAGTGATTCTGAAAAATCCAGCCAATCAATATTTACACGAAAAATCGTAGAACATATATGAACCCGATTAAAAGAAGAAAATCTATCCCTGTAATGGTAGGTAACGTTCAGGTTGGTGGAGATGCACCTGTAGTGGTACAGTCTATGACTAATACCGATACGGCTGATATTCCTGAAACTATTGAGCAAATTGCACAATTATCCGACGCAGGCTCTGAGCTGGTTCGTATCACGGTGAACAATAAAGAGGCGGCAAAAGCTGTGCCCTATATTATGGAAGGGCTGGAGAAAAAGAATGTAGAAGTCCCTGTGATTGGTGATTTCCATTATAACGGGCATGTATTACTCACTGAGTTTCCTGAGTGCGCCAAAGCTCTGTCCAAATACAGAATTAATCCGGGAAATACCGGTACAAAAACCAGAGACAAAAACTTCTGCACTATTGTTGAGCAAGCCATTAAATGGGATAAACCCGTACGGATTGGCGTGAATTGGGGTTCTCTTGATCAACAATTGCTTGCAGACAAAATGGATCGTAATAATAATCTGCCGGATCCAAAATCATCTAAAGAAGTGATGATGGATACCATGATTGAAAGCGCTATGCGCTCATCAAAACTGGCTGAAGAAGTGGGTTTGCCATCGAATAAAATAATTATAAGCTGCAAGCTTTCCGGGGTTCAGGATTTAAAAGAGGCTTACACTCGTTTGGCTGCTTTGTGTGATTATCCTTTGCACCTTGGCCTAACAGAAGCCGGCATGGGAATGAAAGGGATGGTGGCAACCTCCGCAGCATTATCGCTACTTTTGCAAGATGGTATTGGTGATACCATACGTTGCTCATTGACGCCGCAACCGGGCGCAGACCGCGCACTCGAGGTTCAGGTTTGCCAGCAGGTCTTGCAATCATTGGGAATCAGAAATTTTATTCCGCAAGTAACAGCATGCCCGGGCTGTGGACGCACAAAAAGCACGTATTTTCAAGAATTGGCTGAAGAAATTCAGGATTACATCAGAGAAATGATGCCGATTTGGCGAGATGTTTATCCCGGAGTTGAAGATATGAATGTAGCTGTAATGGGTTGTGTGGTAAACGGCCCCGGTGAATCTAAGCATGCGAATATTGGTATCTCATTGCCAGGTACTTTTGAAGAGCCTAAAGCACCTGTCTACATCGATGGCGAACTTGCCCTAACCCTTAAAGGCGATGGGATTGGCAGAGAATTTCGAAAGTTACTTGATGATTATGTTGTGAAAAATTACTCTGCCCAGAATTAGGGACTGAAAAATTGACGTAAACAAAAAAAGCCGGCATAGACCGGCTTTTTTTATGATTTGAATATCGAGTCTATTTAAAGTCCTCAAAATCATCGTCATCCATCGGGAATAAATCGTCGATGTCGAGATCGTCATCTTTACTGACGTTTTTACTTTCTTTCTTTTCTGATCTGAATGGCTTTGGATCTTCCTTTTTATCAGACTTGAAAATGTTTTTCTCATTCTCTCTGGAAGACTTTGTAGTACTTCTGGCTGTGGTATCCACCATTTGTCCATCACCGGTAACCAATTTGTTGAGGTTTCCAACGATTGACTGTAAGTGCTCGGATTCTGCTTTCAAGTTGCTGGATGCGGAAGCATTTTGCTCTGCACCGGCTGCGTTTTTCTGGGTAACACCATCCACGTGACCCATAGCACGGTTAATTTGCTCCAGACCTTGTGATTGCTCCAAAGAAGCTGCAGTAATTTCACTAACCAGCTCATTTACTTTGGCTGTTTTGGAATCGATGTCTTCCAGGAAGTCACTTACTTCTTCAGCGATGGAAAGGCCGCCGGTTGATGCAGAGCGTGAACGCTCGATGATGGCTTCGGTTTCTTTAGCAGCATCGGAAGTTCTAAGAGCTAATCTTCTAACTTCCTCGGCAACTACGGCAAATCCTAGACCAGCTTGTCCAGCGCGAGCAGCCTCAACAGCAGCATTCAAGGCGAGAAGATTCGTTTGAAATGCAATTTCGTCGATAGCTTTGATAATCTTAGAAGTTTCATCGTTAGATTTCTTAAGCTCATCCATTTGCTGGTTCAGTCGGCGCATAGACTCATTACCTTTGGTAGCTGTGTCACGAGCTTCTTCGGAGAGTTTGTTCGCTTGCTGTGCGCTTTCACTGTTTCTGCGCGTCATAGACGCCAATTCCTCGAGAGATGCAGAAGTTTCTTCAAGAGATGAAGCCTGTTGAGAAGCACCATCAGCCATATCCTGACTCGAGGCAGCAACTTGATCAGCGGCTTCCTGAATACTGTTGGAGCTGTCTTGTAAGATATTGATTGATCCAAGAATTGGTTTATTAATTCGCTCAGCAAACCAATAAGCAATTACAATAAAGAGACCTACAGCCAAACCGGAAAGCAACAATGTGAATAATCTGACTGAGCGCACATTGTCATCCAGAAACTGTGTTTGGTAGGTAATTATAATGGCCCCGATAATTTCATCATCAAAATTATGTGAAAAGATGGGAGAGGTAAATTCAAACAGACCATTTACTACTCTGTAACTGGTTTCAGAAGGAATACTCTCTAGAACTACCAAGTCAGTGTTTTCGCCTACCGCATGAACGCGATTAACTCGTTCATCAAACACAACGGCATTATAAACGCCAACTCGTTCATCGGTATCCTCAAAAGGGCTGAAAATATCTCTGATTTGCTGTCCATCATCCAAAATACGCATTTCGAGTGGTTGGCTGAGTATCTCAGCAATAATTTCAGTTTGACTTTGGGAAGCTTCTACTAGAATTTCTTCTCCAAGGCTTCTCGCATTGTTTGGGAAATATGCGAAGATGAAAATACCGGTAATGATACCTATAAAAGTAATTAACAGTATAATTTGAGCCCGTATAGAGAGGTCTTTAAGTGATAAATTCATCAGTCATTTATAGTTGGTGATATGATTTACACTACTAATTCAGTGTTAAGTCTTAAACTAAACTGAATGTAAAAGAAAGCAACATAAAATAGTAGGTGAAAATTAAACGCATTCCGAAAAAGGATAAATATTTTTGATTTCACATAAAACAGGCTGAAACTAAGTAATTAAACAATACTCTAAATGCCCTGGGGAAGATGGCGATGCTGTATTTGTGAAAATACTTACACAGAATATTTCACGAAAAATGGATAGGGAGGGCTCCGGGAGAGGCTTTCTAAGGTATTAAAAATCATATGCAAATGATTTGAATTTCTGCTTGTTCTAAATCTGATATTTGTATAGAATTTTAATTTTGGAAATGTAAGCGCTTTCATTATCTTTCATGGTGTGGGTGAGCAGCGCCCTTATTTAGAACAAAGATGGCATAGGCAGAATTACTTATTTAAATGCTCAAAAGCAGCGCAAAAGATAGACAATTAGTTTCCCGATTGAAGTTGGTCAGACTCAGTGTATTAGCACTTCTTGTAGGATTTGTATCATTATCTTGTCAGAAACAACAGGAAGAGCCGGCAACAACCACAGTTTTGGCGTCAATTGGTGATTTTGAGGTTTCAGAAACTCATTTCTTGAATTCATTTCGGAGATATTTTGAGCGTTCGGGAAGATCATTACAAGTCACTGAGCCTTTGAAAAGATCTATTTTAGAGAATGAACTGGGAATTTACACGGCTGTGAAATTTGCCAAAGATAATGGATGGGATACAGATTTTGCCGGTGAGCGTCGTCTTGAGAAGATTAGCCGTCAGGTTTGGATGGAAGAATACGAGCGCCGAATGCTGCACGATGAGTTTGAACTCACGGAAGAAGATTTGATGGAGCTCTACTATAGATACAATACGCATGTAAGGGCATCGCATTTATTTAGCACAGATAGATTTACAATCGATTCTCTTTATCAATTATTACAATCCGGACACGATTTTGCGGAACTGGCTGCTCAAAACTTTGAATCAAAAAGATTGAGAGAGTCGGGTGGGGATCTCGGATATTTTACAGTGGATGAAATGGACGTAGCTTTTGAACAAGCAGCATTTCGTTTGGATATCGGTGAAATTTCACGTCCGGTAAGAACTAGCCGAGGCTATTCAATCATCAAAGTTACCGATGTAATTACCAATCCTTTCCTTAGAGAAACGGATTTTGCTGTTAAAAAGCCTCGCTTACGCTCTTTGGCCAATAAGCAGCACGGCGAATTGATGCGTCGTAAAGATATATATAATAAGGTTAGTGATTTTAATATCAATCAGCAGGTCTTAAAAGATGTTTGGTCTCACGTAGAAAATGATGTTCGATTGCCTGTAACCGGAGTTCTGGAAGAAGCTTCATTCGTAAATATCCCTCCTGAACTCGGAAATCAAAAAGTTGCTGATAGCGATGATTTGACGCTCACTGTAAATGAATTATTATTTGAATTGTACTACACTCCAGACGAAGCTCGCAGTGGTTTGGATTCATATTATAGATTTCTCCAATTTGCAGAAGGATTGGCATACCGCGTCTATGCTATCAATACTGTCCAAAATAACAATCGGGCTGATTTGGCATTCGTAGAGGGAAGTATTGAAAGAACATTCCATATCTATTTGAGCAATCGATTGAATGAGTATCTTAAAGCAAATATCAGCATCCCGGAAGAAGTTATAAGAGAAGAATTTGATACCTACAGAGATGTTTATCAGCATCCCGTTGAGCTTAATTTGGCTGAAATTATTATGGATGACTGGGATGTGGCTGAAATAGCCTGGAATGAATTACAGATGGGTAGAGATTTTCTGGATGTTTTAGAACAATATGGTTTTGATGAAGAAGCAAAAGAATTTGGTGGGGAACTTGGTTTTGTACCTATCAATAATTTTGGTGGATTGGCTCCCGCATTGTCGAATAAACAGCCTGGTGATTATGCCGGCCCTTTTGAGGTTCAAAAAGACATTATTTTCATTTTTAAAGTACTTGGACGTCGCGAAGCCCGCCCTATGACCTTTGAAGAAGCTCGTGAAACAATAGAAGAGCAATTAGCGATGAATGAACTCGAAAGAGAAAGAGCGCGAATTCTAGCTGAAACGAGACGAAAACATAACGCAACCATTAACTACGCAAAATTGAGTGAGGTAACTCTTAGCCTATAACGATACCGTACTATGAAGCGAAATTTACTACTAACCTTAATTATTCTCCTGTTTGGTTTCCAGTATGCTCTAGGGCAGGCTGGTATTATATCAGGAACAATCACAGAAGCCGGATCCGGTGAACCGTTGATTGGTGCTAACGTTCTGGTGGACGGCACATCTATGGGTGCAGCCACGAATCTGGATGGTGAATACCAAATCATGAACGTAAGACCGGGTACTTATACTCTGGTTATCAGATATATCGGTTATCAAACCCAACGAATCGAAAATGTGTTGGTTCAAAGTGATTTGAGAACTGTTATTAACGTTGAAATGGAAACCGCTGCTTTCGAAGGGCAGGAAGTTACATTTACAGCACAACGAGATGCAGTAACCAGAGACAGAACAAGTTCTGAATCAAGAGTTGGTCGTCAGGAATTGGATGCTTTGCCTGTTCAGGAACTTGGTGATGTTCTAAATTTACAGGCTGGTGTTACTCAGAGTAGTTCCGGAGCCATTCACATTAGAGGTGGTAGAGCTACTGAAGTTGCTTACATCGTTGATGGTATCCGTGTAACAGATGATTTTGACAGAAGCTTAGGAGTTCGTGTAGAAAATAACTCTATTGAAGAATTACAGGTTGTATCTGGTGCGTTTAATGCAGAGTACGGACAGGCCATGTCTGGAATCATTAACATCTCAACACGATCCGGTAGTAATAACTTTCGTGGTAATGTAAGAGTTTGGGGTGGTGATTATTTCTCTCCTGATGCCACGCTTTACCCTGGAGTGGCTAATGATTTTGTGGATATCCGCCCTTACAACCAATACAATATCGAAGCTGGATTTTCCGGTCCGATTATTCGTGACAAATTGACGTTTTTTGTCTCAGGGCGAAGATATAATAGTAATGGCTGGTTTTACGGCTACAATGCTTTTACCCCCTGGGGGCCAATCCTGCCGGGTACTGATCGCTTTGGGCGAACAGTGTATGAAAGTGTACCAGCAGATAATCCTGTAAATAGATTCGGTGATAGAGTAGATTTTGATTTACCATGGTTTACCGAAGGTTTTGGGCCAGATCCAGACAGAATTTATTATCAGGATTCCGGTGAGCGTGATAGTTCTATGGTAGCAATGCAGACTTTTGAGTCAATTAGTGGTCAAGGTAACCTGCAGTGGAATGTGCGTCCCGGTTTACGTTTCAATTTGATTGGTAATTATGCTGTTGAGCGAGGGTCTTCTTTTGATGGCAGATTCACCTGGAAACTCATCCCTGATGCAATCCCAAGTTTTGAGCGAAATAATTACTACGTTAATTTTCGTACTACCATTTCTCCTTCTGATCGCACCTATATTACTGTAAATAATGCGATGCGCTATAATACATTCAGCCGTCAATTATTCAGTAGTTTGAATGATCCGAGGTACTTCAACTATGATAGATTAGCAGAGTTGCCGCCGAGATATCAACCCGGCCAAAACGGATTTTTTAATAGAGTGGGTACAGATAATGGTGTCTTAGAACGTACTACTCAGACCTTTATTAACAAAGCGGAAATTACCAGTCAGGTAAATCCTATCCATCTAATTAAGGCTGGTGTGGAAGTTCAGTATGATATCATCGATTTCGATTCATTTGGATTGATGAGTGTGGTTGAAGGTGTAGAAGCCTTAGATCAAACCGACAACCTCGGAATTCCTGAAGTTGGATCCAGAAATAGGGAAGCTTTCCAGCGTACCCCGCTTTTAATTAGTGCCTTTATTCAGGATAGAATTGAACTACAAAACCTGATTATTAATGCAGGTTTACGATTTGAATATTTCGAACCTAATGCTCAAATACCTGCGGACTCCGAAAATCCGGAGCTATTTGACTTACCACGTGATCGCTCCCCTGACTTCTGGACTGATGCTTCTCCGAAGTTTCAGCTTAGTCCAAGATTGGGTATTGCATATCCGATTTCAGAG
>SKIC01000211.1 GCA_007116685.1 Balneolales bacterium | reverse complement strand
TCCAAAGCCGCTTGAATAGCTTCTTGTGCTTTGATTGTAAATTTATTCAGATTCATGATTTTCCTCTTCGAAATGAAATTCATTTTTCTGTACATCAAGGCGAATTCTATACCGAAAACGATTTCCTGCCGTTTTGTCATATTTCGAATATGGGAAAAATTATTCTCCCGACTTTGTAACTATAAAAAAGTGTTGTAGTTTTATAATTAATCGATTGATTAACTCTTGTAATTGATCAATTTTTTTTGCAACTTAGTTGCATGTTAGTCTAACCCCTGAAAAACCAAAGCTGAATCATTAGAACGGTGATTCAGCTTTTTTTTTCGATCGATTTTTAATTATAACATGAAACTAAGTCTGCTTAAACTATTAGATAAGTTGGGTATAGGAATCTCTTTTATCTGTATCCTTCATTGCTTCCTGACACCTGTACTTTTAATTCTCGCTGTGTCCATTGGTTTTTGGGCCAAGCTGCATGTCCTGTTTCTATTACTCGTTATTCCTGTAACTATTCTCGCTGCCTGGTTAGGATACCGCCATCACCAAAACACTAACATATTGTGGCTCTTTGGTATAGGTTTACTTCTGTTGATTTTTGCAGAGCCGGTATCCGGTATGGTTAATTATAATTACAGTATAATTGCAGACATCTCTTTGACCTCTCTGGGTGGTGGATTTATTATTACTGGACATGTATTTAATCATAAAAGACAGCGCTGTGAATTAGGTTGCCATTGTAATTAAGGCTAATACTGCTTTGCGAGAGATGTTTTTTTTAGCTACTCTTAGGCCATTCTAAAGTATAGTTTATGGCCGATTTATTTAGCAAAACTCCAACTGTTTCTGAAATTACGAGCGAAATAAAAAATCTGCTCGAAGATAACTTTGCGCATATTCGCGTAGAGGGTGAAGTAAGTCAGCCCAAAATGAGTCGCAATGGTCATGTGTATTTCACCTTAAAAGATGCCGGTGCGCAGTTACCCTGTGTGATATGGGGTAGTAATATTCGAAGACACGGTATCAGATTGGAACATGGCCAACAGGTGATTTGCGAAGGTGATATTCAGCTTTATGCACCTCATGGTAAGTATCAGATGATAGTCTCAACTGTGGAACAAGCCGGTTTGGGCGCCTTACAGCAGGCTTACGAAAAGCTGAAAATCAAACTGAAAAACGAAGGATTGTTTGAGCAATCCAGAAAAAAACCTTTGCCTGCTTACCCCAAAACGTTGGGTGTTATAACATCCGCAACGGGAGCGGCTTTTCAGGATATTCGCGACACTTTACAAAGCAGATACCCTTTGGTAAAAGTCTATTTATACCATGCAAGCGTGCAGGGAGCCGTTGCCGCTTCCGAATTGGTTAACGGACTCAAGTTTTTCCAGGAGGATATGAAGGTGGATTTAATCATCATTGGGCGTGGAGGTGGTTCTTTGGAAGATTTGTGGCCATTTAATGAAGAAAGTGTCGCCAGAGCCATATTCGCTTCGGAAACTCCGGTAATTTCAGCTGTGGGGCATGAAACGGATTTTTGCATCAGTGATTTTGTGGCAGATGCGCGCGCAGCCACGCCAACGCAGGCCGCAGTTATTGCTGTTCCAGATATCAATGAGTTACGAATGTTTGTGGAAGAGGCTGACCGCAGGATTCACTATTTCGTGACTGAACGCCTGAAAAAGAATCGCGAGAAAGTAGATTATTACCTGAAAAACTATGCGCTGCAAAGAGTGATTCAGAGAGTGCAATCTTCCAAAGATGTGATTTCCAGAAAACAGGAGCAATTAAACTACCGATTTAAAAATCTTCTGCAGAGTAAGCAAAAGTCGTTAGTAAGTTTGGTAAATAGCCTGGAAAAAAGAGACCCAAACGAACCTCTGAAGCGTGGTTATACCCGAATTTGGCAAGCCGAGAAATGGGTTAAAAAACTCAGTGATTATAATCCTGACACAAGCGTTCAAATCGAATGGCAGGATGGCAGGTCTCAGACGAACTAACCCGGCTTCTCATAAATTATCATTCAATTCAAGTTTGTAATAAGAGCCGGCCTGCAATATTTTTAGGGAAAATTTCAATTCAACCCAATCCTACAGCCATTCATGTTTCAGGTAAAAAACGCACTTATTGCTTATGATGTAGCCCACGTCAAATTTGCCTGTAATATTCAACTATGTAAGGGTGCGTGTTGTGTGGTTGGCAGTGCCGGCGCTCCAGTGGAAAGAAACGAAGTCCCCGTAATTAATAAAGCATGGAGAAAACTCGCGCCATCGCTTAGAGAACGCGCCAGAGAAGTTGTAGTTGACGACCGCCCCGTAGTTAATGGGAAATTTGGTCTGGAATTAAAATGCACGGATAATGCTGAATGCGTATTTGTGAAATATACTCCAGCCGGAGAAGCAATTTGCGCTATTCAGGAAGCTAATTTTCGTGGTGAATTTGATTGGCCAAAGCCCATTAGTTGTCACCTTTTCCCTTTGCGAATCAAAAATGTAGCAGGTATGGATTTGATTAACTTTGAATACATACCGTCCATTTGTAGTCCGGGATGTGAGACCGGTAAAAAAGATGGAATTTTTCTTTCTGATTTCCTCAAGGATGCTTTAATTAGGAAGTATGGAGCAGATTGGTACGAAGAGTTCGATGCCGCCTGCAAACATATTAGAAAAGAAGGAATCGGAGTTTCATGATTGGTCCCGGGCAAAGATTAAACCTTAAGCAATCTTTACAGCAGAGGCTGTCTCCGCAGCAAATTCAGTACATCAAATTGCTGCAGCTTCCTACGCTTGCCTTGGAACAGCGCATTAAGGAAGAAATGGAACTCAATCCGGTTTTGGAAGATGGGGAATCTGATTCTGATGACCTGCATGATGTAAATTCTGAGGAAAGTGATCAGGATAATGCAACGGAATCAGAAGAGACTGAAGCCGTTGATGAGCACGAAGAAATTGATTGGGAATCATTTCTGGCGGATGATGAATTGGAAGGAATGCCGAACAGTCGCTACAATCCGGAAGAGGAAGAATGGCGTGATTTACCAAAACCCTATCATGAGTCGCTATTGGAAGAGTTGGAAAAGCAAGTTGGCTTATTGGCTTTTAACGACAGAGAACAACTAGTAGCCGATCAAATTCTTGGTTCTTTAGACTCTGATGGATATTTCCGCCGCGATTTAAATGCCATTATAGATAGTATTGCTTTTAACGATGGCGTGCTGATTATGGAAGAAGAAGCAGAACACGTACTCCGTCAGATACAGCGATTAGATCCACCGGGAATAGCTGCTCGGGATTTACGAGAGTGCCTGCTTATCCAGTTGGAAATTATGGATGAGGAAACTCCGGGCAGAAATACAGCATTTACGATGCTTTCGGAGCATTGGGATTTATTCGAAAAAAAGCATTTCGACAAATTAACCAAAAAGCTCAATATTGATGAAGATAGCCTCCGTGATGCCTACGAATGTATCCAACTTCTGGATCCTAAACCGGGATTTACGGAATCTTCGCCGGATAGCCACAATTATGTGATTCCTGATTTTGAAGTAATTTTTGAACCAAAATCAGAAGATGACGACGCTGATGGCGAATTTATCATCAACTTAAACAGCAGAAATGCTCCGAGTTTGAAAATATCCCCAAAATACCGGCAGATGTGGGATGATTTGAGCCGTAAAAAGAATAACAGCTCTAAAGATATTAATGAAACCAAGACCTTCATCAAGAATAAGATAGAATCTGCAAAGTGGTTTATTGATTCTATCATGCAGCGGCAGAATACTTTGATGTCTGTGATGCAAACCATCGTGGCACTTCAGGAAGACTTTTTTAAGTTTGGAGAAGGACTAAAGCCCATGATTCTGAAAGATGTGGCTGAGCGTATCAATATGGATATTTCAACTATTTCCAGAGTGGTAAACGGCAAATACGTTCAAACGGCTTTTGGTACTTACGAACTGAAGTATTTTTTCAATGAGGGTTTGGAAACAGAGGATGGAGAGGAAGTTTCGAACAGAGAGGTTAAAAATATCCTCCAAACTCTGGTTGAAAACGAAGACAAAAAGAAACCACTCAGTGATTCTGCCCTGGCTGATGCGTTGAAGGAAAAAGGCTACCTGATTGCCCGTCGTACCATCAGTAAATACCGTGAACAACTTGGTATTCCCGTAGCTCGCTTGCGTAAAAGCCTGCTGTGATTTCTAAAATCGATACGTAAATCGTGCGTAAAAATCTCTGTCTTCTTGTGCCATCATAGCGTTTGAAGGAGTAAACAAATCAGTTCGTAGGCGGTATCGCACATCAAAACTCAAACGAGACGAATACGTGTATCTGTAACGAATTTCAGCCATCGTATTATTTGGCCGGAAACTAGATGAAACCAGCCAATGTGGTTCTGTTTGTCCATACAGAATACCAAGTCTGTGATTTTCTACAAAGTTATTTGCATAAGCTGAGACTTGCCAGGCAATCGGGGCTTTCCCAAAAAGAGTACGGTCTTCATCAACGTTTATTCCTGCATCTATCGGTCGCGGAGCCTCAGGAGATATGGCAAACTCACCACCGGCCCATAGCTCGCCGGATGGCAAAGAATAAGGCAAACGCATCATAGCCCGGCTACTGATAGTAAGTAAGCCGCGTTTATCATCATCCCGGATAAAAGTATCTGGATTAAAGGAAATACTGAGTTCTCTCTGCACCCAGCGTTTATTTGTTTCTCTGTGCTCTAACTGTGCCAAATAGGAAATTCGAGCGGCATTACTACTGAAATCCAATGGCGAGCGTGCCGCATGGGTGCTACCATTTTTCCCATTATGACTAATAATTAAATGGGTTCTCCAATCTGTATGAATATCCCATTGAAACCAAAGTCCGTCTGTATGTGAGATGGATAAGTTCGCCGCATAATATCTGTCCATTGCTTTCGGAATAAAACCAGCTAATGGAAATCGCGCTTGAAAGCGTCCGCCTGTTATTCTGAGGCTTTTACTGGCTTGCCATTGAAGGTAAAAGGAATCAAAGGTAGTTACTCCGGCCGGATAAGCCCCCCCGCCTCCGGTATGGTCATCAAGCACAAAACGGAAATCATCCTGATTGGTAGAAAAGCGTCCGGCCAGGCGCAGACCAAATTTTAAGTCAGGATTTATGGAATAATTAATCCCTAAATGGATACGTGCATTTAACGTATGCTCATCTGTGCTTATACCTGCTCTGTCTTGCGTATTGACGTAGCTATATACTGTACGGAAGGCGCCAAAAAACTCAGCATTCTTATCAATCGACTGAGCAAGAGTATTAGTTGATAAGTTTAATGTGGTAATTAACAAAAGGAGAAAAAAAGTTCTCAATAGCATCACTAAAGTAGTTTTATAAAGCGCGTATTAATTGAAATATTTGCCACCATTCCGAAAAAGAGAAAAACCATCCTAAAAACAAACTGAATACCAATACAAAACCACCGAAAATGTAGATAAGGAAACTACTTTGAGTACTTGGGATAAAGCGCAGTGCATCGCTGGCTGCGTACAGAAATGAAATGCAAATCATTCCTAAAAATAGAGCTGTTGATACATCAATCCAGAAGTAACTCCCCTCACGTAACACTACCAGAAGTGCAAAACTCGTCAGTAAAACGAGCAAATGTTGTGGCCACAAGTGTAAGACTGCAGATTGATTAAAAAATTTAATTTCCGGATGGGAAAAATAAAGCCAGGCAATGAAGATGAGATTTATGATGGTAATAAATACAAAAGAAACGAAGAAAACGGTAAAACCGGAGATTGCCTGTTCTAAGCCAAAATGATAAGACAGAGCGAGCATTCCTTCAGGCGATAGACGCAATTTATAAAATAAAAATGCCAGGATTCCTCCCATTAATGATGACTGAATAAGTATGAAGTAATTCGTTGCACCGTATCGAATTCGTCTTTCAATGATATCGGCAACAAAAAAGTTGTGGGTGTAGATATATCTGAGGAATCCACCTAAATAAGCAGGATTCAATAAAGCATGTAAACCATAGGATGCCCAAAGAATGATGAATAAGCCAGCCAGAAGACTTTGAAGCATTTTAGGAGCATCAGCCATAGCGGGATTTGGGAAAACAGTTGCTGAGTCTTCGTGGAATGCCTTCAACACCTCAAAGAAATCCAAATGTACGTTTTGAAAATCCAGTGCTTGATTGGCATCAAAGTAAACAGGGAAATATCCTTGAATTCGTGATTCGGTCAGTATGTTTTGAAAATCTCGTATGTGTAAGGAATCCGAATCAGGAAAATAAGCGATACCCAAATCGGCGAGAGGTAGCAAAGAACGATTATAATCCTCGTAAGAGCGGACGGAAAGCAAGAGTTGAAGGCTCTCCGCAAGTGCAAATTCACCGACATATCGCATACTATGGAGATGAAAAAACGGAGTGCCGGCCAATACTTGCTGCTGTTCAGTAAACCAATTAACTGTAGCAGCGTTGTGTAATACAGAATATGTTGATCCCAGAATATTCTGTACATCAACCTCGGCATCAATAAATGGCGATAATCTGTTCGCTAGGATTTCAGGAAGAGAATGTTCCTTTAAGCCATTGAGCGTTTTGAATTCGAAACCTGAAAAAATACTGATATCAAATTCGAAATCAGATAAAACCTCAGCCTGATTATAATTTATCTCATTCGTAATGATGAGCCTGGAAATACCCGATGATTGAAATAAGTTAAGATCAGAGCGTAGCTCAGCTGTGTCGGATGATGCTTCATAAAATGCGCCAAAGGTAAACGAAGCATCTGCTTTTTGGATAGAGCCCGCAAGAATTAGCGCACATGTCCAGAGAAAAACAACTAAACTAAATCTGTGTTGTAACAACGTATTATTCGTTATCGAGAGGCAATTCTCTTGTTTCTTTAAAGCTACTTAAAACGATATTGGAGCGCGTCTTTTTAACACCTTCCCAAGATTGAATGCGGGACAGAAGTTGTTCAAGACTAGATGTGTTTTTGGTTCTAATCTTCAAAATATGAGATCCGTCTCCGGTAATAGAATGACATTCCTGAACCTCAGGTTGTTCACTGGCCTGCTCTACAAAAGGAGAGTAGAAGTTGGAATTATCTACCTCCACAAAAATATAAGCAGTGATATCAAAACCGAATGGCTTGGCATTTAATACAGCATGATACCCCTGAATTAATTCGCGCTCTTCAAGTTTTCTCATTCGTTCAGATACTGAGGGCACGGATAAACCTACTTCTTCAGCCAAGTGATTTCTCTGAGCTCTGCCGTCTTTTTGTAAGTGCTTAAGTATTGTAATATCAATATTGTCCAGTGGGTGTCCCATCTCGCAAGATTTAGTAATTGGTTGTGTTTAATAATATACACCTAAATAATTTAGGCTACAATGACATGAAAGCCATTACATTTCAATAAATATTGGTCTGAATAGATTTAATCTCATTCTGAGGAGAAGTCTGAAAAGTTATAGCAATAAGCCTGTAAAGAGCCTTATCTTTGCACCGAAATTATTTAGTTACTTAAAAAAACATTTTCTCCATGTTAGATATCCAGTTTATCCGAAATAATACCGATCTCGTTAAAACATCTATGGCTAATAAAGGTGAGACCGACACCAGTATTGTAGATCAGGTACTCGAAATAGACAGCCACTGGCGACAGCAGGTTACTGAAGTTGAGAGCCTTCGGCAGGAGAGTAATTCCCGCTCTAAGGAAATTGGTATCATGATGGCGCAGGGCAAAAAAGAAGAGGCTCAGCAAATCATCAAGGAAACCGGAGAGATGAAAGAGAAAATAAAAGATATTGAAGAATCATCTACAGATTTAAAAAATAAGCGAGATGATTTATTACTGCGAATCCCAAATGTAGCCCACGAATCTGTTCCGGTTGGTCGTAATGAAGAGGATAACAAAGTCCACGCCACTTGGGGTGAGCCTATGAAGAAAACCTGGCATCTCCCGCACTGGGAAATTGCTGAAGAACATGGCTGGCTAGACTTTAAACGTGGTTCTAAAGTGGCCGGCGCGGGTTTTCCTTTTTATCTGGATGGCGTTGCTCGTTTACAGCGTGCCCTAATCAGCTTTTTTATAGATAAAGCTGTTGAAAAAAATTATAAAGAAATTCAGGCCCCATTTTTTGTAAACGAAGACTCTGCTCGTGGTACAGGGCAAATTCCTGATAAGGAAGATATGATGTACGTTATCCCTAGAGATGAGTTTTTTGCTATCCCAACCGCTGAAGTACCAGTAACAAATTATTTCCGTGATGAAATTATTCAGGATAATGAATTGCCGATTCGATTGGTTTGCCACACACCATGCTGGCGCAGGGAAGCCGGTTCTTACGGAAAACACGTTCGAGGCTTAAACAGATTACATCAATTCGATAAAGTGGAATTGGTAAAATTTGTTCATCCTGACCATTCTTATGATGAACTCGAAAGTTTGAAAAGAGATGCCGAAGAACTACTTGAAGCTCTCAAGTTACCGTACAGAACTTTGCTGATGTGTACCGGCGATATGGGATTTACTCAAACTAAAAAATACGATCTCGAAGTTTGGAGTCCGGGGCAAGAACAATGGCTGGAAGTTAGTTCATGTTCTAACTTTGAATCGTTCCAAGCCCGAAGAATGATGATTCGCCACAGAGATAAAGAGGGCAATGTTTCTATTCTCCACACTTTGAACGGCTCTGGATTGGCGCTTCCAAGAGTAGTTGCTGCAATTTTGGAAACTTATCAGCACGAAAACGGCGAAGTAAAGGTTCCTGAGGTATTACAATCTTATTTTGGTAGAGAGTACTTGTAGGAAAAATGGCATAGTTGCTCTGACTAAAAGCTCTTTTCTACGCCCAAACCCATTTTAAACGTGGGAAAATGGGGGTTTTGAGTA
Organism: Balneolales bacterium; assembly: GCA_007116685.1. Lineage (GTDB taxonomy): Bacteria > Bacteroidota > Rhodothermia > Balneolales > Natronogracilivirgulaceae > SKIC01. The sequence continues at coordinate 59 of SKIC01000211.1, read as the reverse complement.
ATTTCTACTTGCAAGTAGCGCTATAAATCTGTATCTGTGCTGAATTCATTTTAAGCAAC